>DAOUUR010000115.1 GCA_030668045.1 bacterium | reverse complement strand
CCGAACGATGCGAAACCACAGCCGTGTACCCCGCCTTGTGTGCCATATCGATTGTGTCGAGCGTCTCGGTAAGAGTGCCGATCTGGTTGAGCTTGATCAAGATCGAGTTGGCTGATTTTTCCTTGATACCGCGGGCCAGACGTTTTGGATTGGTGACAAACAGGTCGTCGCCAACGATCTGAATCTTGTCACCCAGCTTGGCGGTCATCGCTTTCCAACCGGCCCAGTCATCTTCGGCCAGACCGTCTTCGATGGAGATGATCGGATAATTCTTGCAGAGCTTGGCGTAGAAATCGATCATCTGCGCAGAGCTGAGCTTTTTGCCCTCGGCATCAAGATGATACTTTTTTGTTTTGGCGTTGTAGAACTCAGACGACGCCGGGTCCAGAGCAATCAGGATATCCTTACCAGCTTTGTAGCCGCTCTTGCCGATTGCTTCCATGATAACTTCAAGCGCTTCCTCGTTCGACTTGAGATCGGGAGCAAATCCGCCTTCGTCACCGACGGCTGTGTTGTACCCCTTGGCGCTCAGGACTTTCTTCAGATGACCAAAAATCTCGGCACCCATCTGCAGCGCCTGGCGAATATGCTTAGCGCCGACCGGCATGATCATGAATTCCTGCAGATCGACATTATTGTCGGCGTGACTGCCGCCGTTGAGGATATTCATCATCGGCACCGGAAGAATCTTGCAATTGGCACCACCGATGTATTCATAGAGGAACCGTCCCCTCGATTCAGCACCGGCCTTCGCGGTCGCCAGCGAAACACCGAGCATAGCATTGGCACCCAGTTTGGATTTGTTCTCGGTACCGTCAAGCTGGATCATATAGTTGTCAACCTGCACCTGATCAAACGGATCGATCCCGTCCTTGATGAGCGCCGGGCCGATCGTTTCGTTGACGTTCTTGACAGCTTTGGAAACTCCCTTACCAAAGTACACCGTCTTGATACCGTCGCGGAGTTCAACCGCCTCATGGGCACCGGTTGAAGCTCCCGAAGGAACAGCGGCGCGACCAAGAGTACCGTCGGCGAGGCAAACATCGACTTCAATTGTCGGCGTACCCCGGCTGTCGAGAATCTGCCGGGCATGGATATACTGGTAGTCTGACATATTAGAGTCCTTTCATCTGAGTCATTGCCCAATTCTATTACTGATTGAATCGGAGAGCAAGGCAAAATTATGAGCCTTGCCAACAGAATGGTGACCGATTCCTATTGGTTGCCACCAGACTTGCTTGAGAAAGCCTTTGATAGTAGCATTGCTACCTCGGTATGGTATTTGCGGGATGCTCAGTGAAACACACAAGTATGGGTCAGCGGATTAAAAATGTCTGACTCGGGGCCGGCTCCGACCGGCCTCTTTTTTTTGGGGTACACCGATCTATCAAGTATGGCCCGTACTTGATTTGACCCCTAAAAGGTAGCGTCAAGACAGAACCGGATGTGACGATTTAGTGATTAACAATAGCGAGTCAAGTTTACACTTGATGACCAAGCTAGGAGCCTCGAGTTCGATACCGAGTCGCTGAGAGGGGGATGAGATAACCGGGACAGCAGGGATGGCTGTCCGGGAGGACAGAGACAAGGAATCGGGGCTGGGCCTGTCCACTTAATAGGGGCGTCTTGGGGGGCCGAGACGAGAGGTCAAGTGGGGCTGCAGGAGGTGGTCGACTCATTCGACTAGGTGGACAGCTCTCAATTAGGTTTGAGACCATCTCCAAAATGATGAAGGCGCGCGGGTTGGGCGACCCACGCGCCTTTTTTCTTTGTCGCTAACTCTCGCTGCCAGCGCGCAGCGGTCACTACCATTACATTGTAGGATTGATGCTAAGGCTGATCGGGCACCGGTCGGGCACCGTTTTCTATCGGATTAGTCCGGGGGAGTTCTTCACGGACATGAAGACCATCCCGCTTGGTTATCATCGCCGGCGTCCCGGCAACAGTACAATTGGACGGAATATCGCGCATGACCACAAAACTGTTCGCTCCGATCCTGACATTGTCGCCCACCATGATCGGACCAAGAAGGGTTGCCCCGGTGCCAACCAGAACGTTGTTCCCCAGCGATGGGTGCCTTTTGCCAACATGTTTCCCAGTACCGCCGAGCGTACAGTTGTGAAACAGGACGCAGTTCTCGCCGATCCGGGTTGTCTCGCCTATCACCACTCCAGCGCCGTGATCACAGAAAAAACCGTGTCCAATCTGGGCTCCGGGATGAATCTCAAGTCCGGTCAGAAAACGTGATATCTGCGAGATGAGACGAGGAATAAACGGAACGCCCAGATTCCACAGGAAATGAACAAACCTATGAATCGTAATGGCGTGAAATCCGGGATAGAGCAGAAACTCGATATTTTTCGAGGCCGGATCATTACGGTAGATTGCTTTGATGTCTTCAAGTAGAGCCAGCATTAATCAGTCCAGTCAAATATGGTAACTCAAGTAAGATGCTCAAAGAGAACGGTTGATAGATATCTCTCGCCGGTATCGGCCACCAGCCCCACGACAGTTTTGCCGGGTCCAAGCTTCATGGCCACCTTAAGAGTCGCCCAGATGCTGGCGCCTGAAGAGATTCCAACCAGAATGCCTTCCTGGCGGGCCATCGCACGAGCAGTATTGATCGCATCTTCGTTCTTGACGCGAACGACCTCATCGACAATATCGGCGTGATAGTTGTCCGGTACAAATCCGGCACCGATCCCCTGAATCGGGTGCGGACCAGGGGAACCTCCCGAGAGTACCGCCGAGGCATTCGGTTCCACCGCCACGATGCGGCAATCATATTTTTCTTTCAGCGTCTTCCCGGCTCCACTGACAGTACCTCCAGTCCCAACTCCAGCCACAAACGCGTCGAGATGTATATCTTCCAGATCACTGATGATTTCCTCGCTGGTTGTCGTACGATGGATCTCCGGGTTGGATGGATTTGCAAACTGGAATGGCTGGAAATAATCGTCACGTCCAGCCAACTCTTCGGCTCTGTTGATAGCGCCTTTCATACCTTCCGGTCCGGGCGTAAGAATAATCTCAGCTCCGAAAAATTTCAACAGAGATCGGCGTTCCAGACTCATCGTCTCCGGCATCGTGAAGACGCACTTATAGCCTCTCGCTGCTGACACCATTGCTAGAGCAATTCCAGTGTTGCCGGAAGTCGGCTCGATTATGGTCATCCCCGGCTTAAGCGTGCCATCTTTTTCAGCCGCTTCAATCATGGCCGCCCCAATCCGGTCTTTCACCGAACCACCCGGGTTGAAACTCTCCAGTTTGACATAAACTGTGGCAGAATTCGAACCGACCAGCCGGTTCAGACGAACCAACGGCGTGTAACCGATAGCTTCGACGATACTGTCAAATCTCATATTACTCTCTATCTTCAGGGCCGCCCTGCCAATCTGGTCAGAGCACACCTATAATCTTATATCGGACATAAGGGCACCTTGCGTTATTAACAGTCTGGCCGCTGCCTTGTTCCCGGGCAGATTCCGGTTGCCAGTTGACCTTTCCGGCCTTAGATTGGTGCCACCAATAAGCGAGTATTCTATTAAATGCAGAATAATCAGGGAGAAGACTGATGAAGCAACTTTGCTGTGTAATAATTACCCTGTCAATGATCCTGACCGTCGGAACAGTCTTGGCGCAGGGTACCGACCAGCCACTGCCGCCAGGTGATAGCCCGCCACCAACCGTTTTTGACCGAATCAGCCAAGCTGGCTCCGCTGAAGATTTCGACAGCGCTGCCCATGTTATTGTATATGATTCCCTCCTAAACAAGGTCAACGAACTGGGAATATCGTATATTGAGAGCTATATGCTCAGAAAAGTTCTCACCGAAGAAGGTTGCCGCAATCTCTCGGTCCTGACTGAGGGCTATGAGCCGCTTTCCAGCCATGTTGAAATCCGCGAAGTCAATATAATCCGAGGTGATTCAGCGATACCGGTTCCGATTGACGCTGTCCTCGACCTTCCTGCTCCCCAAAGTGGGATATACTGGGGGGACAGGATCAAGATGTTGCAGTTGCCGCGACTGTATGTCGGCGATGGAATCGAAGTGAAGAAATTCCGCAAAGGGTACTCCTATGCCCTGCTTGACGAGACCTCGGTGACGCCGGACGATGAACGGTATGTCCCACCGATGCCCGGAGAGTATTTCGATATTGTCATTTTCGAATCGGAAGAACCGATTATCCGTAAAAAATACGTTCTGCAGGTTCCGGTGAGCAAGCGTATCCATTCGGAGATATATAACGGTCCGATGTACAGCAGCACCACCTACGACGAAAACAGCACCACCTACGCCTGGTGGATAACCGACGTCCCAGCCTGGGAGCCAGAACCGTCGCGCCCCGATAGAAGCGATCTTCTGGCCAAGGTTGTGATCGCTACTGTCGAAAGCTGGGAAGCTAAGAGCCGATGGTTCTTCGACGCGAACAAAAACCAGTTCGATGTCACCGAACCTATCCAGGCGAAGGTCGATGAAATCTTTGCCACCGCTGGTGTAACCAACGGCACCGAGGAAGAAAAAGCGTTCGAGTTGGTTCACTGGGTCGCTCAGAACATTCGGTACTCCGGCCAGACGATGGGCGAAGGTGAAGGCTTCACCCTCCACTCTGGCGAAATGATATTCGAACAACGCAGCGGCGTCTGCAAAGATATCGCCGGAATGTTAGTGACGATGATGCGTGCCGCGGACATGGATTCGTACGCCGCCATGACAATGGCCGGTAGTCGCATCGAAAAAGTTCCCGCCGATCAGTTCAACCACTGCGTTGTCGCGCTAAGAAAGACCGACGGCAGGTTTGTTATGTACGATCCCACCTGGGTGCCGTACTATCGGGACATCTGGAGTAAATCCGAATCCGAACAGCATTACCTGATTGGTTCTCCCGAAGGTCAAGGCGTTGGCCAGATTGACTTCAGCCCCGCCGAAGAGTCACCACTGATTATCAAGAGCACGGCCAAAATCCTTGGCGACGGCACTCTGGAAGGTACGTTCCGACTCGACAGCGACGGGAGAATGGATGGTCGCCTTCGCAGCCTGTTTTCCTACTATCGTACTGCCGAGTTGGATCACAGGCTGGCATCAAAACTTGCCGACATCAGCAACCGTGTTGAGTTACTCAGCTACAAACATGGTGACGTTCATGATTTCAACAAATCAATGTGGTGGGAGATCAGCTACCGCATCCCGGAGTATGCCATGTCAGTCGATGGCGGTCTGGAATTTGCCAGTCCGGTCATGCAGTTTACTAAAGATGATCGCACTTTCTTCCGTCCCGCCACCTATGACTGGGACGATGATAGGCACGACGATCTCTTCTTCTATTCGACGCAGCTTCTTGACTGTACCGAGACGATCCGACTTCCCAACGGCTACAGCATCGCCGATCCCGTTCAAAGCAAAGAGATCGACGAAACGTATGCCTCGTTCAAAGGCACCAGCGTCACCAAAGGGAACAAACTGACTGTCACCCAGCGAGCCGCAATCAAACGAAGGCAGATTCCACCCGACGGTTACGATGGTTTCCGCAAGGCCATTGATGAATTCAAAGAATATGCTGGGACTGTATTCCGCGCAGAGAAAGGGGGTGCCAAATGACCACGACACGCCACCACACTGCTACAATCATAGCCTGTGCCATTCTGGTAATCGCCCTGTGTGCGGGCAGCCTGCGAGCACAGATGTCAATCGACGAAGAATACAATATCGCCGAGTTGATGATAATCGCTGAGCAAACATACGATCTGACCAACGAAGAGGCTATCCTGCTACTTGATGGTCTCCGTCAGGAATGGAGCACCGACGGCAAACTCACTACCGTGGTGCATCAGATAATCTGGATCAGCACCGACTATGGTATCGAGGAATACGGCGACCATCGCGTGCCGTATGACCACCAACGCTGTGCTTTCAATGTCGCCACCGTGCGAACCTGGCGCGACGGACAGTGGTGGGTAACCGGCGAGACCGGCATGGTCGAGACTCTGCCCCGTGCGGTACGAGGAGCCTACGACTACACAAACATGCGCGAGATGATGCTTCTGCATGACGGCATTGAAATCCCGTGTATCCTCGAAGTTGCGTATTCAATCGAAGATAAGGAACCGTTCCGGGCTGGCGCTGACGGAATCTGGACATTTGCCCGAGAGGTCCCGGCGGTGCGCTCCAAGTTTATGCTGGAAGTACCATCAGGATTCCACCAGCCGTACGTAGCTACCGATGATATCCCAGCACCAATCACCGAGCAATCGGCATCGGGAGAATCAGATATCTATACATGGGAGATCGGCCCGGTCGCCGCCCTGCCTCTCCCCCATACTACCGATCCGGCAAGCGATGTCTCCCATCTCACCTGGTCCACATTTTCCGACTGGGCTGCCTTTGGGGAGCATATTTCACAGACATTTATATCGGCTTCTGAATTGAACGACGAGTTGAGCGGTGCAATTGATTCGCTGTTTGATCAATCACGCACTGAACGCGAACTAGTCGAACTGATTGCCGATTTCGTAAGCGATCACGTTCGGTATGTCAACTACTCGGAACAGCACTGGTGGCCATCACCACGAAAAGCATCGCGCATCTATGCGACTGGCTACGGCCATCGCCTTGATCGCGCCATCCTTGCCGCCGCGATGTACAAGGCCGCCGGTATGAGCCCATCGCCGATTTTCATTGCCAAAGAGTACGGAACTATCAGCGCCGGAGTACCAACGCTAGCCCGTTTCGACGGAGTTGGTGTATCGGTGTCGGGATCGGACAATACCTCAGCATACTACGACCCCTCTGACGGGTCACTTACCAACAGTCCCCTCGCAACACAGGGACCATTTTCGGGTCGCACTCTTTGGATTGTTCTACCGCAGACAATACCAACCTTTAGAGAATCTACCTCCGGGATGATGCGGGTTCGTCTTGATCTTTCTCTAAACGATGCGGGGGATGCTCTGACTGGAAACGGCTTCTATGAAGGCACCGGCTTCTTCAACTGCTACGACCAGATGCAAGGGCTCTCCGAGGAAGCGCGCGAGTATCTGGAATCGTTCGTCTCGGGAATGATTGACGAAGCCGAAGTCAGCCAGTGTAACCCCGTGCAATTTGACGGCGAGGCCATCTCATTTGGGTTTGATCTCACGATTCCGCTTCCAGACGAAGATGACCAAGGCCGTGTTCCGCTAATCATTGGCGAGCCCGAAGATGGTCTGATAGATCGCTTGCCCGATCATGTCAACCTCTATGAT
>DAOUUR010000360.1 GCA_030668045.1 bacterium | reverse complement strand
CGCGTAGTTATCGCCGGGGTCCCGAGGCGAATGCCTGAGGTAACAAACGGTTTTTCCGGATCGAACGGCACGGTGTTTTTGTTGGCCGTGATCCCGGCCTTATCCAGCGCCTTCTCTACTTTCTTGCCGGTGACTTTGGGACCATCGACAAACGAAAGCAGGAGCAGGTGCGTGTCGGTCCCGCCTGAGACGATCCGGTGACCTTTGGCAGCCAGCTCGCTGGCCAGAACAGCTGCGTTGTCGATTACCCGTTTCTGGTACGCCTTGAATTCGTCCGTCATCGCCTCTTTGAAGGCCACCGCCTTAGCCGCGATGATATGCATCAACGGTCCGCCCTGGATACCGGGCATTACGGTGCGGTCAAGATCGGCGGCGTATTTCTCTTTGCACATCACAACACCACCGCGCGGACCTCGGAGAGTTTTGTGTGTTGTGGAAGTCACGAAGTCGGCAAACGGGATCGGTGACGGATGCAGCCCGGCGGCAATCAAGCCGGCAATGTGCGCGACATCGACAACCATATACGCCCCGCAGGCGTCGCAGGCTTCCCGTACCTTTTCAAAATCCCAGAACCGAGGATACGCCGAGGCACCGGCCATGATCATTTTGGGCTGTACTTCTTTGGCGGAGGCGATCAGTTTGTCGTAGTCGATCACTTCAGTTTCTTTCTCCACCTGATAGCCGACAAAATCGTAGAGCATACCGGAAAAATTGATCGGGTGACCGTGGGTCAGATGTCCACCATGCGAGAGATCAAGCCCCATCACTTTGTCGCCCGGTTTCAGGAGTGTGAAATAGACAGCCATGTTGGCCTGCGAACCGGAATGCGGCTGGACATTGGCGTGTTCGCAACCAAAGAGTTGTTTGAGACGGTCCCGCGCGATATCTTCGGCAATATCGACAAACTCGCAACCACCGTAGTACCGTTTGTTCGGGTATCCTTCGGCATACTTGTTGGTCATCACACCACCGGCCACTTCCAGGACAGCTTCGGAAACAAAATTCTCCGAGGCGATCAACTCTAACTTGGTTGACTGGCGATTGGTCTCCCCTACGATAGCATTGTAAATTTCAGGATCAGTATCTTTGAGATAGGACATTTCACACTCCTGTTAGCATTTATACCGAGCACCGACCCGGTCTGACTTCATAACCTATTGAAAATCTAATAAAATCCAATAGAGCCGTCAACAATGACAAGAAAAAAGGGGCAGCGAAAGCTGCCCCGTAGAGGTCTTGATTCTAAGCCGACCGAACAACCAGTTACTCCTGCTCGGCCTGTTTAATCTTCTCCACCCGGGCTGTGTGCCGGCCGCCTTCAAATTCTGTGTCGAGAAAGCTCTTGAGCACTTCTTCGAGTTGTTCTTCGGGAGTGTACTTTTGCGAGAGAGTCAGGACATTAGCGTCGTTGTGAAGACGCGTCAGGTGAGCCATCTCCGCATTAATCGCCAGTCCCGCCCGAATACCCTTGATCTTGTTGGCGACTATATTCATCCCGTTGCCGGTCCAGCAAATAGTGACAGCGCGATCAACCGAACCATCGGCGACTGCTCGGGCCGCTTTGAGACCAAAATCCGGATAGTCAACCGACTCCTCCGAATTGGTCCCGCAATCGACCGGTTCGTGGCCGAGCTTGACGAGAAGTTGCTTGACCTTCTCCTTAAGCTCCACCCCGCGATGATCGCTGGCCACCGCAACTTTCATCTTCAGGCGGGCGCTCCTTTGTGTTCGGACACGTAGGTCAGCCAGTTGTACTTGTCTTCGGCTTCGCCATTGACTATCCCAAAAAAGGCTTCCTGCAGTTTCTTGGTGATCGGACCACACTTGCCTTCGCCGATCTGGATATCATCAATTTTGGAAATCGGGCTGATCTCAGCCGCCGATCCAGTAAAGAAGACCTCATCGGCCAGATAAAGCGCTTCGCGTGGAACATTCTGCTCGATCACTTTGATGCCCATATCGGTAGCCAGTTTGATGACACTGTTGCGAGTTATGCCGGGGAGAATCGAGGCGGAGAAAGTCGGCGTGATTAAGGCGCCATTGCGCACGAGAAATACATTCTCAGCGGAACCCTCGGAGACGTTGCCGTGTATGTCAAGGGCGATACCTTCGACATAACCGTGACCAAGCGCTTCCATCTTAATAAGCTGACTGTTCATATAGTTGGCGCCAGACTTGGCCATTGCTGGCATCGTATTAGGTGCGATGCGGTTCCATGAAGAAAAACAGACCGAGACGCCATTCTCCAGCGCTTCCGGACCCAGGTACTTTCCCCACGGCCAAACAGCAATGGTCACATCAATCGGGCAGGCTCGGGGATCAACACCAAGGCTGTGATAGCCGCGATAGACAATCGGGCGCACATAACAGGAGTCAAGATTGTTCTTGGTAATCAGGCTGAGGATTGCATCGTTGATCTGTTCCTTGGTGAACGGAATCTCCATTCGGTAAATCTTGGCGGAGTTGAAGAGCCGAACGGTGTGATCATCAAGACGAAAACAGGCCGGACCTCTGTCGGTCTTGTACGCTCGCATCCCTTCAAAAACCGAGGAACCATAATGAACGACATGCGACAGGACGTGAATCTTGGCGTCCTCCCATTTGACCAGTTCGCCATTCATCCAGATATATTCAGTTGCTGTCATACTTGAAGACCTCCTTATCAATAACCCACACTAATCATCAATTATCATCTGAACTGAAGATACATAATCGACAGAGTCATTTCAATCGAAAAATCAGGCAGGCAGACAAGTCTGGGTTAGCCCTATTTCGGTAAACAACCAGGGTTACCTCCAATCGGCCCCCTATTTCCGGGTCCTAGCCTCGCCCTAAGAATCTACGAAACAATCCATCACTGTGAGAATATACCTTGCGTCATTTGATGCCATGCGTTATAGTATAAACAGTAGTCTACTTCAGGGACAACATCTCGATATCTCACTCTCGCATGTCCCTGATTTTGACATCTTGTTTAGTCTATAATTTTATCGCAGTAACTCGTAGCTGGAGGATCGGATCTATGAAGTGTTTCAAGTTCTTGGTTATACTGGGTTTAACGGCGGTTTTAAGCACCGGTTCGGTGTAGGGCCAAGTCTGCGGCAACGCCGACGACGATCCAGGGGGGTCGGTGGATATTGGAGATATGGTTTATCTCTTTAACTGGCTCTTTAGCGGGCCAGCGCCACCAAACCCTTCGATGGCCGATATGGACGGTCGATCCGGCCTTACGATTGGTGACGTATCTTATTTTCAGCAATACATGTTTGGTATTCCTTCCGGCCCGGCTCCGGACTGTTCGG
>DAOUUR010000105.1 GCA_030668045.1 bacterium | reverse complement strand
TCACTGGCATTCTGGACCGCCTGGCCAAGATGGCAATTGTTGAAAAACACATATATCTTTTTGAGCCTGGTTCTCAATTTATCAATCTTGGTATGCCATTCAGCCAACTCCTCTTTAGAGTAGCAGTAGTCATATCGAAGAGCGCCGCCATTCCACCACTTTGCAGCATTGCGCCCATGAAGCCGGACATAGCCGGTATCGGTGGTAGCGAAAGCGTCCGGTTTAAGAAGTCCCTGCAGCGCCGGTTCATCGACACAAACATAGCCAATCTTTTCAGAGCATAGCCGGTCGTACATGGTTCGATTCACCCAGCTGTCATGCCGAAACTCTGCAAACAGGTTGTGCGGAGCGACTGCATCCCGAACCAAGGCCACATAGTCCAGCGCGTCAGGGCTGAACTTGAAAGAGTACGGAAACTGCGCCAACAGGCCGGAAAGCAGGTGCGAATCCTCCATCGGCCTGAGAGCTTCCCGGAATTTCTCAACATCGGCTTCCAATTCTTCGCGACGATGCGTAAATGTCTGGGTAACCTTGACGATAAAGTCGGCACCCGTTGGTGCTTTTTTTACGATATTGTGCATTACAGCCGGGTGTGGGATCCGGTAGTAGGTGGAATTGATCTCAACAGTTGAGAAGAACTTGAAATAATGGTCCAGCATCTTCCCCTTGTCGATATCTTCGGGATAGAATTCTCCCCGCCAGTCTTCAAAACTGTAGCCTGATGTCCCTACTCTGATCTCTCCTTTATCGCCGGTGTTCATATCTATGTCGTATATTATGCTTACGGAAGTTTATTCGAACTGTTTCTGTACATGATCACGTACGGCAGCAGAGAGAGTCAATCACTTTTCTTCTTTTGCACCTGCATTCGGACCAGACCACACTTCGGACAAATCCATTTCCGCTTCTTATGGAAAGACCGTTTCTCTTCCTTCATGGCAACCTTACATCGAGGACACATCACGGGCTATGCCCGCCTTTTGTGTCCTGAATCGGGGTAATGATCGAGGTGTTCACAGTCGTATCCGATCTAGTACATAAGGCCGAGAAAATCGGTCAGCAGGAATTCCATGCGACCAATGAATGTTGACATCCGCGACATCACGGTGAACCCAAAGGTCGCTCCGAAAAACACCATGAGAAAATAGGTGCCAATCTTTGCAGAACGGCCCAACACACCTTCGTGTTCGCGACTGAAATAGAAATAGGTGATAGTCGTTATCACACCCACAAGTACAACAATGCCGGAGATATCAGGCCAGCCCGACGATGTAGTCAGGGGCACGACAGTGGCCGACATCTGCTTGATTGTCCGAGCGTACAACATGGCCGGAATAGCTACCCCGGCGCCGGAACCTATCAGAAATCCAATCGGTATTTTCGCCAGCCACGCTACCCTGCGACCGAAACGAGCAAACATTAGCAGTCCGAGCAACAGCGGGAGCAGCAGCCAGAAATCATCTCCGGCAAACAGCGGCTCGAACATCGTGTCCATCAGGGTGCTCTCCCACGTCACGACAAGGAAATACCCGATAGAGACACCGATCAACAGCGACTCAGCCATCTTATACACCGGATTGTCACGGTACAAAAACGATAGAACCGCCAAGGTCAGGAGACCGGCGACGAGTGTTCCGATATCCATCAGCCTCTCCCCTTTCGTCGCGATCTGAAATACGCCACGTTGCCGATTATAATGAGTACGATCACATAGAGATGCGCGGTTGACTGTGCCAGCATGCCGCGATTTCCACCGCCCTCACGGTCAATCAGCTTTTCGTATTCAGCAGCGCCACGAAGTCCAGCCACCAGCGCATTAAGCTGCCCAGAAGCTACGTACGGATCGTATGTTGTCACCATCGCAGCCGTTACCCCGGCCAGAATGCGGACATCATACCGTCCCCCGCCGTATTCGATCCAGTGGGTTGTAAGGGAACCATCGGCAATCGAAATAACCCCGGCAACATCGTCATAGTTGCCGATAGTCCGAAGCATCTCAATATCCTGGAAGTCATTGCCGAGATAATCCTGTGGGAACGTCTGCTCTAATGATTCGCCCATAGAGAGAATAGCTGCGATGTACTGTGGTCGAAAACCGAGATAGGCATAATCACGACCATATTCCCGGTCATACTCGGCGGCCGTCTCCTGCATCAAGCGATACCCGATCAGCGTACCTTCGGCGTAGAGCGCCACGCCGATCAACTTGTGACCTTTGCGGAAAGCATGACGAAGAATCGACAGAGCTATAGGCTTGATCTCAGGCAACGACGAAGCCTCATGGTCAAACGAGATTATCAGAGGCGAACCTTCCGGAAGCGATTCAATGTAGTCGTACATCTTCTGAGTTTGATCTGTGATCGGGATTTCAAGCGGAATCTTCAGCAGCATCGTGCAACCGATAGCCACAAACAGTCCGACAAAAATCCAGTGGCGGGGTTCCAGTCGCTTCACTTGTCACCCCCCAGCCAGGTTCGCTCGATACCGATAATCACGCGCAATGATGTTGTAAGCGATCCCAGTCCGATTCCGACAAGAATGGCGCGACGGGCCGACATCGACGGATAGTTGCGAAGCCAATCGGCCAGATCTGGTAAGAAGTCAAACAGGTTTCCCAACGGCGTGCGGCTGAGCAAAATCAGTAGGGCGGTGATGAGCAGGATTGTAGCCGGGATTGATCTGGCTCGGAATCCACGAAACGATGCCGAAGCAACGAAAAAAGCCAACAGAGCAAAAACAGTAGACTGCATTGGGATCTGGATATTTTCAAAAATCCACATGAACGGCGTGTCAGCCTTGATGCCCCAAATCGCGGCTACCGCCACCATTGTCACGAAGCCTCCTACAGAGACAATTCTGTAAGGACGGCTCTCACCCTTTTTGATTCCTCTCACATTGTTCCGCAGGTAACTCGCCACGCCGATTATCAACGTAAAGGCAAATACAATCTGCCAGTAGAGTGGAACAGTTAGATTAATCAACCTTGCCGTCGGATGCGATGAAAAGTACATGATGAACATCAACAGGCCGGAAACAAAGCAGACCAGCAGAGGCAACCGTCGTTCCATCAGAAACCCCACCAACCAAGTAGTTGCTCGCCACTGATTTCATTTATTGACGCCACAACTACGGCCACCATCAACAACACAATGATGATAACCTTGAGAATATCCTGCGCCCGCACCGAGGCGAGAATCGAGCGATTTCCCGAGAGATACCCCGAAGCAGCGAACAGTTCCTCACCGATGAGCGTGAAGTCACAGGCAACAATGAAAAACGAAAGTTGGATAGTTGAGTCGGTGCCGGCAATTTGAATGGCACCTATCGAATTACCAGTTTCGGCCAGTATCAACGACTCGGCTTCAAAAGTACCAAGCAGAAATATCGAGGCTGGTTTCTGCCGACTGATCAACCCATCGACTGCGGCGGCGTAGCCAAACTGCGTTGAAGAAACGTAGCTGATGTTATCTTCGCGGTATCGATCCGCGTGTCCCGCCCTGACATAACTCTCGCGCACCACTTCCTGGGCGACTGTCATGATTACAGGATCATGGGTCGGATAGATGAGGGTGCAGTCATAGCTGGCGGTTTTTTCTGCAATATGGCTCAGGAAGTTCATCGAGGCAATCGTTGTCGGTCGCTGAATGTCTCCCCCCCATCCCGGTGTAAATAGAATCGGCCGGGCCATCTCGGTGGCTCGTCCGATCGCATCCTCGACCGCGCTGATTCCGGCGATCTGCCGAACTTTGAATTTGTCCCGGCTCTTGCGATGATAGGTCGTGTACAAGACAATGACAATTGCGACAAGGGCCGCAATCAGCGTCCATAGTTTGTCAGGATCGAACCACCCCACATTGGCGGTAGTAGCAAGTACAGGAAACAGCATGGCCTCAATAAGAGCAGTGTGCCCACCCCCTATCAACAAAAAACCGGCAAGCCGGCGACAAGTCGCCTTTGGATTGATCGGGAGGGTTAACGCAATGCGCGGATCTGAAGCTGGCTCGACAGTGGCAAGCCGCTTTTCAATTGATCGAGAGGGTTGACCAAATATACAGACCAGCAGATTGCAGAAAAAGCCTCATTTCGGTCATTGCGAGCGAATCGCGGCAATCTCCAATTGTTATGGGGCAGCCACTCAGAGATTGCCACGGCGCGCAAGGCACGCCTCGCAATGACGATTGCTCTGTTTTTTCAACAACCTTCTAGCTGCTACATTTTAATTGACCGTTGAGCGAGGGGCGATATATTCGGATACCGTACGACCTTGTACACATGATAGTTAGCAAGAAAGGATTGAGTTGTGAATAGATCGACACTCTCGAAAATTATTCTGATAGTTGTGATAATCGCGCTGGCGGCCCCAGTAACGGCTGAAACTACAATCGAATGGTGGCAGTTCTGGACCGACCCAAGCATCAAACCAACCGTCAACAAGATCGTTGCGGAGTTTGAGAAAGCCAATCCAGATATCAAGGTCAAAGTTTCCGACCTGACCTGGGCGAACGGTCATGAAAAAATCGTCATGGCGCTGGCATCAGACCGGGGTCCCGATATTCTTGAGTTGGGGTCTGACTGGATTGCTCAGTTTGCCGACGCCGGACATCTTGCCGATATCACCGAGCAAACAGCGACAGATCAGGAGAAATATCAGGGGTGGGGCATGACAACCTATCGCGAACGTATCTATGCCAGACCGTGGATACTTGGGACGAGAGTGTTGTTTTTCAATCGCGCGTTGCTTCGGCAAGCGGAGTATGCTGATAATTTCATACCGATTAGTTGGAGTAATCTTCTGGAAGCCGCAACCAAGATCGATCATCTCGGAAAAAACACACACGGATGGGGATCCAATACAGCGGAGAAGCATCGCTTGTACAAAAAGTTTCTGCCATTCTTCTGGTCCAACGGCGCGCACCTCTATACGCCGGATGGCCAGTACTGTATCTTGTCATCACAAAAGGGAATTGAGGCTCTCAAGTTCTACAAGCTCCTGCACGACTCTTGCGGCTATGTAGCCAATCAACGTGGTATTGAGGATGCCTTTCTTGAGGGAAAGATCGGTTTTATCATTTCGGGAGACTGGCTGCTCAAACGCATTGAACTTGAGAAACGCACGATTGACTTCGGGACGACACTCATCCCCGGCCCAAAATTCACCGGCCGTTCGTTTCTTGGTGGAGAGTTCCTTGCTGTAAACGCCGCCTCGGACCACAAGCAGGCCGCAATGCGGTTTATCCAATTCGTTACTTCACCTGAGAATCAGGTAAGTTTCTGCAAGGCTAACCGGTCGGCTAATCCATCGTCCATCATGGCACAGGATGACCCATACTTTAAATCGAATATCCACCTGCAGACGTTTATCAAGCAGATATATTCAGGAGTGCATCCACCGGTTGATCCGTACTGGGTCAATGCAGAAGCTGCTATTGAAGATGCAGTTGAAGATGCTCTTTTTGGATCAGGTATGATTGCCGAGCCGCTTCATAAGGCGCGGAAGAAAATCGATCGGTCGAAAAGGAAATGAAGTCGTCCAAGGCGACCGCGCTGGTTCTTTCCCTCCCCTGGGTTCTCACCTTTGGGGTTTTCTGGTTGTTCCCTATTCTCTATTCGCTTGTCATTGGATTTACCGATTACACTCTTCTTGGTCGTGGTTTCAACTGGACCGGACTTGAGAACTTCCGCCTCCTGTTTGCCGACCCGGCGTTCATCAGTGCTCTGAAAAATACGTTTATCTTCGTTGGCGGGACAATTCCGATCACCACAACTGTTGCCCTCCTGCTGGCTCTGCTGGTAAACCGTCAGTTCAAAGGACGAGGCCTTTTCCGAGCCGGGTACTTTGTACCATCAATTACTTCGATGGTTGTTGTAGCGTTGATCTTCACCAACCTTTATCAACGGGGTGGTTACATCGCGATGTTGGCTTCTATGGCTGGCTTCACTCCCCCTCAGCACGGATTCCTGTTTGACAGCGGATCGGCCCTCTATTCAATCATGGCGATGGATGTCTGGATGGCGGTCGGCTACTACATGTTGATTTTCTTAGCCGGTCTTAAGGCTATCCCTGATGAACTATACGAAGCTGCGGAAATCGCGGGGGCCGGGAAGATTCGGCAGTTTTTCTCAATTACGTTGCCGATGCTTCGTCCGGTCGCGCTTTTCATTGTTGTCATCAATACTATCAAATCGTTCCAGGTAATGGTTGAGATATTCGTAATGACCAAAGGAAAATTTGATACGTCCACATCCGTATATTTTATCTACGAAACCGGTTTGACCACTCAATTTCAGTTTGGTTATGCTTCGGCAGCGGCTTACGTGTTGTTTGTTATTATCGCCCTGTTTTCGATTGTTCAGTTTGTACTATTGAGGAGACGACAACCAATATGGTGACCGGCAAGTCTGCATCTTCTCTCGTTCGCTATGTAATCGCAACGGTGATACTGGCGATCATGATATTCCCGCTCTTATGGATGTTTCGCGTCTCGGTAATGTCGGCGGGCAGTAGTATCAGCATCGGCGATTTCTTTTCATCGGGGTTTACGCTGGCCAACTATGCCGACCTGTTTGCCGGAGACTTGATAACGCGTCCGCTTTTCAACTCACTCATTGTTGGTGGTGTTGTAACTCTGGGTAATATCGTCTTCTCTCTGATGGTCGCGTACTCGTTAGCCCGGTACCGGTTGCTACTGAACAAGGTGCTTTTTGTAACGGTGATACTGATCCTGATGATCCCGGCGCATATTGTCATTATCCCTCTTTACGTTCTGATGCTCAAGGCCGGTCTGTACGATTCGTACTGGGCGCTGATTCTCCCGTGGCTGGTGAATCCGATCGGGATATTCCTTGTGAAGCAGTATATTGAGTCAATCCCGCAGTCGATGGAGGACGCGGCTCGTGTTGACGGTGCAGGTGATTTTCGGGTGCTCTTTACAATCGTCATGCCATTGTGCAAACCAGCGCTGGCGGTTCTGGCAATTCAGGTCTTTTTCACCAACTGGAACTCGTTTCTGTTTCCGTCTATTCTGACAACATCGGATCAACTTCGCACTTTGCCGGTAGCGCTGGCGCTATACCAGGGACATCAGGCAATCGACTGGCAACACCTGATGGCGGGATCATCAATAGCCGTCCTGCCGGTTCTGATTCTCTTTGTTTTCATGCAGAAACGAATAGTTTCCGGTATCACAGCAGGCGGGATAAAGCAGTAATAATACTCTTCTGAGAGCCAAAAAAAAGTAGTTGCTTTAGCTTTGAAGCGAGCGGTTATTTAATCCAGTAAATTTGAAATCATACGTTCCAGCGATAACCGAAAGGAAAGAAGGGTTATGAAGAAGACATTGATACTATTTGGACTTATTGTCCTGATGGTTGGTGGCTGTGGGGTCAACAAGGATTATGTGTCCCAGCAGATTACTGACTCCGAGGCCCGCCTGTCCGGCGAAATCAGTGGCGTCAGGGACAAAACCGACGGTAATGCCGCTGAGAT
>DAOUUR010000603.1 GCA_030668045.1 bacterium | reverse complement strand
ATCACCGCTATGCCGTCTCCGCCGTTGTGCGCGATCACATTCCCCTCTCCTGGCGCCAGCCCTCCAATCGTGTTGTTCATATTGTCTTGCTCTAATAAAAGGATACCCTGTCCTGCATTGCCGAGCGGGGCCCCGAAGGCGTCGATACCGATGTAATTCCCTTGAATCATATTATGCGCCGTGTCATACCAAAGATCGATTCCTCTACCGAGGTTACCTGAGACAATATTACGAGCTCCTACGCTGGAGCCACCGATCATGTTGTTATTCGCCCCAACCAAACAGACTCCCAGAATGCCATTCCCCAGGGCGGCCGTCCCTGTTGCATCCGTCCCGATAAAGTTGCCTTGTACCACATTTCCCAAAGAGGCACTGCCTGCAATCCAGAGGCCGTAGTTGTCGCCTCCAGAGATGACATTCCGTTTGGCCGCTATCGTACCTCCAATGGTATTGTCCCATGCATTCACTATCAGAACACCCTCGATACCATTACCCATGGAGCTAGTGCCGGAAACATCCGTACCGATATGGTTTCCCTCGATCACCGTGGCACTCGTGTTGTCAATGTAGATACCGCTTTTCTCGAACCTGTTGATAACCAGGCCGCGTATGATACAATTGGCGGCAGCAATCTTGAGGCCGCTGGCGCCACTACCTGCCTGGTTGCCATCGAGCACGATTTTCAGTGTTGCCGGGACTGTCGTTGAGGCTTGTGAAGCCCCTGCCTGCGTGTAGCCGTCAATAGTCAATGTTTCGGTGATGGTCGGTAAGGCGGATAGAGGTTGGATCGTGTGCGGACCGGGCCCCGAGATGGCGAAGATTATCTCGTCCGCGCCAGGGTTGGCATTGGCAGCAGTGATCTGGTTGCGCAGCGAACCGGTCCCGCTGTCAAGGGTGTTGCTCACCACGTAGACGGCAGCCCGGCTCGAGTTCCCGGTTAGTTGCGTGAGAACAAAGAAAAAGACAACGAAAATCAGAAAGCTGTTGTAGAAATTGCAAGGGTGTCTTCTTCTCATGTCAATCTCCCATTTAACCCGAATTTCTCACCAACTATCGGCTCAAGACCGTCGATATGGAATCCCGCGTCCGACGCGGGACTTCGTTACGCTCCTTCGGCCTCCTCGACGTATCGCAGAGGATACGCCTGCTGCGGGAGCCTCGGTCACAAGCCTTGCATCCACAACCATCTCTTCTGTCTCGCCACGAAAGCCGGTGAGAAGTCCGGGCTAACCATAACGGTAAGCTCAGCGGCCGAGTGCATGTGAAGTCCGCTGCACCGATTTGTTGGTTGAAAACTGTTTTCGTATCTTTTTTCCTGCGCTGGAATCAGCAAGAGAAAGACAAGTGCGTCTCAGCTGATTCACCATTTTCAGCCGTATTGTAATGGAATGAGAACTCATGTCAATCTTCATCGATTATACTCCTAAGGTACTCAATATCGTCTTTATCCTGCCCACTTCTCCGCAAAGATTTCAGCAAAATAAGACCTTGCGGAGAGACAACCTTTAGCGGTCCACCCTCCCACTCAACTGTAAGCCTACTATCCCATGCTTTTTGGGTTTCCGGGGTGACTATCAGTAGATCCAGTATAAGGTGTTCTCCGGAATCTCTATCGATTTTGGTGAGTCGATGTATTTGAACGGCGCCGCCATGAAACTCCATCGGCATGGCACTGAAAGCAAACCCCAGCTCT
>DAOUUR010000428.1 GCA_030668045.1 bacterium | reverse complement strand
TGACGGTGTCGGTGATGCTGTTCAAATTCGTCTGGCAGGAATAGGGATGAGAAAATAGACTGAATGTGTAAACTTTGTTGCCTTTTGGCTGTTATACCGTATAATCGAAAACTGAGTTATTGAGGAATAGTAAACTATGTGGTGGAAGATTCTCATATTGGTGGTGATGTCGGCGGTAATCTGGTTCGGCTTCACAACTCCGGCTCCACAGAAGATGATCGGCGAGGCAAGCCGTGTCTTTTATTTTCATATTCCTCAAGCATGGATTTGCGTGCTGGCTTTTGCTATGTCGATGATCTACTCGATCAAATATCTCCGAGGGCGGGACCTTAACGATGATGACCGTGCTGCCGAAGCCGCTCGTCTGGGGTTTATCTTCTGCTTGCTGGCTACAATCACCGGTTCGATTTTCGCGCGTGTCACCTGGGGCTCGTTCTGGAACTGGGACCCGCGGGAAACTTCGATTTTCATTCTGTTGCTAATCTACGCGGCCTACTTTGCATTGAGGGGAGCGATTGCGGTTGAAGAAAAAAAAGCGGCGCTCTCGGCGGTCTATTCGATTGTAGCTTTTGTGACAGTGCCGTTTTTGATATTCGTGCTGCCTCGAATTGTGCCATCGTTGCACCCTGAAGATTCGATTGTTGATGAAAACATGAAATTCACGATGGGTCCGACGGTGAGGGTTATTTTCTTCACATCGCTGGCCGCATATACGGCAATATATTTCTGGCTGTTGAAGATTGGTTGGAAGCTCAACTTCCTTCAGCGACGCCAACTCGAGATGGAGGAATAGATGGACGGTAACTATGTTGCGCTGGCCGTTACGCTGGCTATATGGGTCGGGCTTTTTTTCTACATGATGGGGCTTGACCGCAAGGTTAAGAAACTTGAGGAGAAGCTTCGGTGAAGGCGAAATATTTCATTGGTGGCGCAATTATCATCATGTTTGTCATCTGGAGCGCTACGGCCTTTATCCAGACGACAGTTCAGTATGTGTCAATCGCTGAAGCTCGCACCGCTGATCATAAGGTGCAAGTGATGGGGAAGATTGACTTCGATAAAGTCAACTATGATGCTGAGAAGTCTCACCTTGAGTTTGTTGTTTATGATGCCGATGCACCGAGCAAAGAGGGCGCGGCGACGCTTGATGTAGTTTACATAGGCGTTGTTCCGGGTAATTTCGATCAGGCAACGTCGGTGGTCCTGAAAGGTAAAGCCGATGGCGACATTTTTCTTGCTGAGCAAATGTTGGTTAAGTGTCCGTCGAAGTATCAAGGCGAAGGCGAGGAATATCAGGATGCCGGTGAGCACAAGGGCTCTAACGCTGAGGCTGGTGCCTGATGATGGAATCTGGAGCTGTCGGACATCTTGCCGTTCTTGTCGCCCTCGTTTTCAACATACTGGCTGGTATAGCCTATCTTGCTGCAGCCCGAGGAAAGAGTTCGTACGAATATCTGGGGCGGTACTCGTATCACATTTTCACTGGCGCTGTGACTGTGGGCGTGATTTATCTATACTATCTTTTCTTCAGTCATGATTTCAGTATGGATTATGTGGCCAGGTATTCGGATCGGGCCCTGCCATTTTTCTACCTGCTCTCGTCGTTTTGGGCCGGTCAGGAAGGGACCTATCTGCTGTGGCTGTTCTTCAATGCGCTTTTTGGGTATATCATTATCAAGCGAGGGGGACAGTATAGCAACTATGCGATGGCGATCTTCGCACTGGTGAACATGTTCCTCTTAACATTGCTCATCAAGCTTTCTCCATTTGCAGCCTCACCGGTTGCCCTTACTGATGGCTTCGGGCTCAATCCGTTGCTACAGGACCCGTGGATGGTGATACATCCGCCGGTTATCTTTGTCGCCTACTCAATGGCGGCGGTGCCATTTTCTATTGCGATGGCAACGTTGATTCTCAATGACTATTCTGAATGGATCAAACGAACTTTTCCCTGGATGGTAATCACTTCGCTGATGCTGGCGGCGGGAAATATCCTTGGTGGCTATTGGGCGTATAAGACACTTGGCTGGGGTGGATTCTGGGCATGGGACCCGGTGGAGAACTCTTCGCTGATTCCATGGTTTGTATCGCTGGCGGTGATTCATGGTCTGCTGGTGGAACGGCGGTCCGGTGCTCTGCGGAAAACCAATATTCTGATGACCGCCTTTACATTCTGGCTGGTCGTTTACGGAACGTTCCTGACCCGAAGTGGCGTACTCTCGGACTTTTCAGTCCACAGTTTTATTGATCTTGGTATCAATAATTACTTGGTGGGTTTCCTTCTGTTGTATTTCGTGATGACGGTGGCTCTCTTCATTCCGCGTATCAAGTTTTTGAAGTCGGTTCCGCTCGACTATAATTTCTGGGTGCGCGAGTTCATTCTGTTTGCCGGTACGATGCTTCTGTTTATTTTTTCGGTGATCGTTCTTTTCTGGTCGTCTCTTCCAATCCTGACTGCGCTGGTGGGGAGTGACCCCAGGGCTGCCGACATGTCAACCTACAACAGTTTTGCCCTGCCTCTGGCTGTAATATACTGCCTGCTCCTGGCGGCTTCTCCGTTTTCGAAATTCGAACCATTCTCTCTTTCGAGATGGATGATGAAAATCCTGCCAATTCTCAGTGGGGTAGCGATACTTGGCTTTGGGCTATTCTATCTTGTTCTCGATGCTGGACTCGTGTTCGGCTTTATCTTTACCGCGGTTATCGGTGGCCTGCTGATATATTTTCTGAAACCTGACCTGTTGCGGGAGTTGGTCCCTGGTGCCGTAGCTTTCGTTGTGGCCATTATTATAGCCTGGCT
>DAOUUR010000269.1 GCA_030668045.1 bacterium | reverse complement strand
TCAGCTCCGCATTGGGCTACATAGCGAACATAGGGCAAATCGTATGAGCTTGCTAACGAGAATTACTAAAATATTCGGTACCAACGCAGTCGTACAGCGTCCGTTTACGCTGTTGCCGGACCGTCGGACCGCCCTAGATCGGATGATTCGATGCTGACTATTCGCAAGGCACAGATGACGGCGTTGCGGGCCGACGCGCTTGCGCGTTTCGAACAGCAATTGACGGAGCATGCGCTGAAATTCGCGCCGCGCCACGCCGCGAGTTTGGGTGATCAGCAGCTTCAACTGTGTGTTCATACTGCCGTCTCACGTGCCCGCGAGCGGGGATTTACGCTGCGCGGCCCGGTGCGACTGTGGGTCGAGCTAACGTTCATGTTTGGGATTGACTTTGATACGGATCCGCAACTACATGCGTTTGTGAATGTCCTCAGCCGTCCGTCGACGCCGGATCATGGCGATCAACTCAGCCGCGCTGAGAACCTCCGTATAGGTGCAGTCGACTTCGCCGAGGCCATCGCTGGCAGTGATGGTGGCCGAGAACGGGCAGCTGTCGAGCGGGGCCGTGGCATTTCTCTGGATGATCTTTCGATACGGCCGGAAGAAGAGATGATCGGGTTACTGGATCTCATCCATCCGGAGAAGGTTGACGCTGTCGGCACGTCGGCTTTGCAGCAGATCATTAAAGACGCCCGATCCCTATCAGAAACACACGGGCTCGATGACCTAGCTGGCCCGATGGCTATGACGCTGTTGATGTTTACCTTTGGACATGGTTGCATCGCCGACCCGTTGTTTCCATGGATCGCTGAATCGCTCTCGCACCCAGAGCTTGATGCTAGAGCACGACTTGAACGTATGCGCCGCAAAGCGCTGCGTTTTGTCTCGGCTGGATTCGAAGGAGGCTGACAAAATGACACTTGCCGGATGTTCTTCACCGACTGACACAGCGACCGAGCCTGCCCGAGAGTGCGACGAGGCCGTGCAGCCGTGCCCGCATGCTGAGCGGCTCACGAATCTGACCGTCCTAGAAGGTGCACGACAGGACGGAGTGGAAGGTCAGGATCGGTGGGCTACGGTGAAGCATGCTACCGAAGCGGTTGTGATCGAAGCGACAACCGAGCCGAACACGCGGCAGGTTTGGGAGCACCTGCGGTGGTCGGGAGACGCCGGGGAAGCGGTTTCCGGCCATCCGAATCGGAGACGGCTCTCTCGATCGAATAGTACAGTTCTGCGTCCCGCCGTATCCCTGGCCGGCACTTCCGAGTCCGTCGAGATCTGGGTGCTGGCTGCAACGATCGAGATCATGTCGAGAGGTCGAGTACCTCCGAACGCCGTGCCGTTCCACAGCTATGGACCCGTAGATCACGGCCTTGGGCCCGACCTAGGCCCCGTCACCTACGTGGGTCTTACGGGCAACATGTATCCCGGCGATCGGTATGTCCGTAACATGGGAGCTCGAGGGAAAATCGTCGCGGTCGCGACGCTTACACCCTATGGCGTCCATAACGTGGTTACGAGTGGCTGGACTTTCCGTCGCGAACGCTGGACCGCGCAGTGGGCAAACGGTCGGCCAGGCAACCAGACGACCACAGGCTGGGTCGATGATAGTTCACTTCCCGCACTCCTTAGTTTGACGCCCGATGCCAATGATCGAATCTACGATACCGACGGCCCAAACATTAGCTGGAGTACTTCAAGTTACGAGATCTACCACAACTTTCGCCAACGGGTTGAATGGCATTCAGAACGCTGCTCTGCTGACTATGGCCCCTGGTACTTTCGCGCTCGTTGGCGAGTACACCCGACCCAGAGCCAGCAGATCATTCTAAACGAAGTCGGCTCTGGCCAGCGGCCACTCCCTGAGAACCCGGCCTTGCGGTGAACTGAACTCTGGTGGCAAGCGCTTATAAAGCGGAATACCCGGGGGGACTCCGTCGCCTATCTGGGAGGATAGGAGGTTGGGGGCCAGCATTCTTACCTGTGGTATCGAAGCCCAACCACGGCATCGAGGCGACGCGTTACCGCGCGCGCCTCATGCCCAACGTTGGAGTAAGGAGTGGTTTATGAAGGAGAGAAATAAATGAACGACTTTTTTTGGTTACCCTCAATAAAGATTCGAGGATATCGTCCCTTCAGAGACATATTGTTCCGTTTCAAACCACTTCAAGTCATCGTTGGTGCAAACGGATCTGGTAAGTCGAGTTTATTCGAATTTTTGAAATTCTTGCGTGATGCGTGTCATCAAGAAATTCCACCCGAGATTGTACCGGGCACCATAGGGCAGAAAATATTTCATAAACCCGGCCCTGACAAACTTTGGTGGAGCGCTGAGGTCGATCTTAAACAGATTGTTCCCTTGCTTTATCAGGGAGAGATCATGGGGCCTGTCGGATCAATAAAGATCAATTTTGAACGTGCCTTTATGGAACCGTCCGATGGCGCATTTGGGTATACATTTCTCGATTTTAAAGATGGCAAAGGGTTTGTTATGGACCCTGAGGACAAGAAATTCAAACGCAAAGAATGGGATTTGAAAAAACCGAATCAGTTAGGGTTGGGAGCGATTGCCGATTCCACTCTTGTTACGCTTTTCAACCTTCGTGAATATGTCCGTGGCTGGCGTTTTTATAACGCTTTCAACATCAACAACGAAAAAATCAGGAAATCAGTACCAACCAGTCAATATCCGGTTTTGCGTGAAGATGCAGGCAATCTCAGCGCAGTGCTGTTCAATCTGATGACAGAACATGCAGAGTCTTTTGAAGAGTTGAAGTCGGTTATAAAATCTGCAATCCCCGGATTCAGAAATCTTAATGTAAAAGCCAGGGGCGGCCCAGGAGAAGTCATTGCCTTTTGGGAGGAAGACAATATTGACACAGAGCTGAGTCTTGCCGATTTGTCTGATGGCACACTTCGCTTTATCGCCTGGGCGACATTATGCATTATGCCTTCTCCTCCGACATTGATCTGTATTGACGAGCCGGATCAGGGTGTACATCCGAGAACTCTACCGATCATGGCCGGGTTATTTGAAAAAGCATCAGCCAGAACCCAGGTAATTCTTGCCACCCATGCATCCTATTTTCTTATGCAATTTGACCTGGACAATATTGCTGTCATGAAAAAGGTGTCAGGACAAAGTGTATTTGTAAAGGTCAAGGATTCTCAAATCCTTCTCGATAATTTGGAAGATTTTGGAAAAGAAGAATTGGAGAAGATGCATCGGACTGACGAACTAGAGGGTCTGGCGTGAAAGAAATATTTGTTTATTTGGAAGGACCAAGTGACCAGATCGGCATGAGAAGGCTTTTGTCACGTCCTGTTGAGCATGCTCTTATTAAGGGAAACAGGGTAGAGTTTTATTTTCTGGGTGGAAAGGAACCTCTCCTGAACAACGGTCCTAAAAAGGCCATTAATATACTGCGCAACAAACCCAACAGTTGGGTTTTTCTGGTTCCGGACCTTTATCCGCCGAACAAACCTTTTGCGCACTCAAGCTATGAAGAATTGAAAAGTGAATTGGAAAAGAGATTTGTCGTCGAGTTACAAACAAAACAATGTAATGAGAGGCTAAGGGACCGATTTGTAGTTCATTGTTTTAAATATGATCTGGAAGTTCTTCTATTGGCCGCAGACAGTCTTCTCATGAAAAAGTTGGGTGTAAAAAGATTTTCGCGGACATGGACAAACCCCGTTGAGGATCAAGATCACCATCAACCTCCTAAACGTATCGTGGAAGCGCTTTTTTCTGACGCGGGCATGAAATACAAAGATACTGCCGATGCTCCTTGGATACTTGAACGATCCGATTACAATGAGTTAAAGAACAAATGCTCTCAGAATTTCAAGCCATTCCTGGAAGATTTGCTTAGGCTTCTCGATAAGTAACTTAATCCTTATAGAAGCTCGTGGAGCTTTTGCATCATCCCGGCGTATTCGTCGCCGTGGAAGCAGAACTGCAGCTCACAAAATTGTTCCCTGAGCGCCTTGACCTGATCGGTGACAACGGCATCCTTTATCACCACATCACGCATCAGCTCGGCCAGTGTGCGGAAGTCGTCTTCTTCCATGCCGAATCGTGTCATCTCAGACACTCCCATGCGCAGAGCCCCGGAGGCAGTGAATCCCTCTTCGTCTGTGTTGGCCTGATAGTTACATATGATGTTGTTGGCTTCAAGCCGGCTCGCGATTTCCGACCCGTGGCTGTAACCTAC
>DAOUUR010000502.1 GCA_030668045.1 bacterium | reverse complement strand
TCCATCCGGTGATATGGCCGGGTAACGCATCCACAATGGGTCGGCACTGACGGCAGTTGCCAGTAAAATCAACAGGGCAAACAGCGACAGGCGATGCAGCCACTGTCCCCGAGGTGAGCTTTTCGATGATGTTTTCATTGCGGAAATCTCCTTTATTTGTTTTTTGATCTCAGATACCATAAGTAATAGTACGATCCCATCGCCAATTTGTTTAAGACAATAATGAATCCGGTTAGGACGTCGCTGCAATCTGAATGCTGTAGCATAAATTAACTTGATCAGCGGATTTCTCCCAATTCAGATTAGTTCACAAGATAATCTCTCAAGGTCGCGCTGGCAACGGCGAAACAATGAGACAGAGAGTCAGTCAAATCTCTTGAGAATGGAGATGTGACCATATAACTTTCGGTAGCGAGTATCTTGATTCAGGAAAGTCAGGACCGGATCATGAATCAGAAACGCACATCGAAATCAAGACTGATCATTGTCATTGCAGCCGCTCTCGCAGTTGTTTACTGCCTGCTGCTGATCCCCGCTCCTTCGTCTCCACCCTTGTCACCCGGATCGGCCAGCCCGTTCCTTTGGGATAAAGACGCCTACTGGACGCAGCTTGAGGCCATGTATCTCAAGGCACGAGACACAGACAGCGCCGCGCTGGCAGCGTCGGTGGATGCTGGCCTGAGAGAGATCAAGACGCTACTTGATTCCTGCCTGAAGATAACCGTCGCGCCATCATCGCCTCTTCTTCCACGATTGGAGCAGGCGATCTTTGAACTAAGTCCTGCCATTGCGGCGCAACCGGGTCACCTTCGGGAGTTCGTACAATTTCGCACCCACCTGCGAACGACTATCAAGGATATGTCGCGTCACTGGGACATGAGTTCTGCCGATAGCCGCGATCATCTTTACCGTCTGTTGTACGGGAGTCGCATCGCCATAGAGGAAATAATGCTCCAAGCAGAAACTGATTCTGTGCCGGCGTTAGTGATAGCAACCAACGAGCCTTCCGCGACACCATCGGTGGAGGTACTGGGCGTTACGATTCACTCCGGCGATATTCTCCTCTCGCGTGGTGGCGCCCCAACCTCGGCGCTTATCGCTCGGGGCAATGATTATCCGGGCAATTTCTCCCATGTGGCGTTGGTCCATGTGAATGCTGACGATGCAACCGTCTCCATCATTGAATCCCATATTGAGATCGGGGTAGCTGTTGCCTCGGTCGATGATTATCTTCGCGACACCAAGCTGCGAATTTTGGTCTTGCGGATGCGGACCGATCACCCTGCCCTCACAGCCGATCCGATGCTTCCCCACAAAGCCGCCACACACGCTTTGGAGCGGGCTCAACACGAACACATTCCTTATGATTTTGCGATGGACTTCAGGGACGGCAGCAAGTTGTTCTGCTCGGAAGTTGCTTCGGGGGCTTATTCAAAGTTTGGCGTTGAACTCTGGAGTTGCCTGTCGAAAATTTCGTCTATCGGGGTGAGATCGTGGCTGGGTGCTTTTGGTGTGATCCATTTTGAAACACAGGAACCTTCCGATCTCGAATACGATCCGCAATTGAGAGTCGTGGCCGAGTGGCATGATCCCGAAACGTTGTACAAAGATCATCTCGACAACGCCGTGATCGATGTCATGCTGGAAGGAGCCGAGGCAGGCCAGAGACTGCAGTATGACTGGTACATGTTACCGGTGGCCCGACTGGCCAAAGTATATTCGCTGGCCAGAAATCTCTCGGGCGGCGCCGGTCCGATACCGGAAGGAATGACTGCGACGGCGGCCTTGAAAAATGATTGGTTCTCCCGTGAACATGCCAGGATCAAAGAAAATCTGATTATACTGGCCGAAGAATTCAGAGAAGAAAGAGGCTATCGCGCCCCATACTGGAAGCTGGTGAAACTGGCTCGTCGCGTTGCAAACGTCCGTTAATATTCACAACGGTCACCTGCTCAACCAAGCTTTTCCCAATCTGCACGATGCACGACATATTCGAAATACGGTACATCGGTCGCGTACGCTTGCATTTTCTCCGGGAACCGATAGCATCCATCACCAGTTCGCCGTCCGCCAACAGCTTCCTGCATCCTGATTGATGCCGCATTTGACTTGTTCGGCGTTCCACGAACGCCGATGCAATTAGTGTGAACAAACAGATAGTCCACCAGCGCCCGCTTGATCTCTCGGCCGAATCCGTTCCCCCAGAACTCAGGCAGTAGCTTGATGTCAGTGTGGGCGATTCGATCCTCGTCGGGGGAAGCCAGCTT
>DAOUUR010000079.1 GCA_030668045.1 bacterium | reverse complement strand
CTTCTCCCTCAGCTTTCTCACCGGTCTTTTCTTCAGCCTTGTCAGTTTCCCTGGCGGTAAGACGTGGGAAAATAGCCTCACCGAGATGCAAGGCTGTTCCCGGCTCCATCTCAAAAAACTTACGAGCGTGATCCAGCGACAGGGTGCTATCGTCGAGAGCCAGAACTTTCCGAATCTCTCTCATCTTGCCCGGCATCACCGGGAAGAGTATTGTCGAGACAATTCGGATAACCTCGCAACAGGCATAGAGAATGCCGCCCATCTCCTCAAGCTTACCGGCCTTGGCAAGTTTCCACGGGGCCTGATCGTTGAAGAACTTGTTGGTGGCGCGCACCAGGTCCATCGCGCTGTCAATAGCTTTGCCAATACGAAAATGCTTGATATGACTGTACGCCTGGTCGGGAAGTTTCTCCGCCAGTTCCATTAGGGGCTGGAGGTCATCAATCTCTTTGGCCGGCAGCGGTAACTTGCCATCGAAATTAACCATCACCATCTTGACCACGCGGGAGACGAGATTGCCCAGATCGTTGGCCAGATCAGAATTATACTGTTCGATGAAACGCTTGACGCGGACATCGCCATCGATTCCAAAAGGGTACTGTGTCAACAACAGGTAGCGGGTGCCATCAGGGCCAAACTCGGCGACCAGTTCGGAAGGATCAATCATGTTGCCGCGCGTCTTGCCCATCTTCTCGCCATCGACTGTAAAAAAGCCATGCAGGAAAATCGTATCGGGGAGTTTTACACCGGCCGCCATCAGCATCGCCGGCCAGTAGAGACAGTGGAATTTCAATATGTCCTTCGCCATCAGGTGAACGACTTCACTCTCGTTCCACCACGTCTGGAAACTGTCGGCATCATCGGCATAACCGATAGCCGAGATATAGTTGGTCAGCGCATCGACCCACACATAGGCCGACTGAGTCTCATCGAACGATAACGGAATACCCCAGGTCACTCGTTCGCGCGAAAGAGAAAAATCGGGCAGGTCTTGTTTTATCAAACCAAGAACTTCGCGGCGACGTTCCTCAGGGAGAATCATCAACTCGTTTGATTCAATCTTCGCTTTGATCTTATCGAGAAACGCCGTCAGGCGGAAAAAATAATTCTTCTCTTTCAGCACCTCCGGCGCACGAGCGTGGTCGGGACAGACACCGTCGACCAACTCCTTCTCGGTAATGAACTTTTCACACCCGGTGCAATAGAGACCCTCGTAGTAACCGGTATAAACAACGTCCTGACCGTCATCGGTCTTTGCTTCGTGCATGGCGTCAAGAATTTTGCGGACCGCTTGTTTGTGCCGGTCGGAGGTTGTCCTAATGAAATAGTCATTTTCGATAGAGAGATTCTTCCACGCTGTCTTAAAAAACTCAATCGTTCGATCGCAGAATTCTATCTCTGAAAGACCCGCGGCGGCGGCAGCCTCGGCAACTTTTGTACCGTGCTCGTCAGTGCCGGTGAGAAAATGCGCTTCGCGCCCGGCCAATCGATGGAACCTGGTGAGGACATCGGCAGCTATGGTTGTGTAGGCATGGCCGATATGCGGCTTATCATTTACATAGTAGATCGGCGTAGTAACATAAAATGGCTTAGGCAATTTGATCCTCGACTATTTTTTCTTGCTGCTGTTTTCAGTATCATCCAGGTCTTTTAGCGAACCACCGTCTTGGCTCTCGGCATCATCCTGATACTCATCCATAATCGTCTTCTCAACGGGGGCAACTCGGCCACCTGATCTGGCCACACCTTCGATTTCACCAGCGCTGACCCGAATGACAGAATCGCGAGTCCGAACAAGAGCCTCCTGTTTAAAAACATCGATACGCTGAATCACACCTTCTCCCTCACTGGTCTTAACCACCGACCCCGCCGCCGGGAAAAGTTTTCGAACGCTGGCATATAGCTCGGTTTCAAATCGCAGACAGCATAGAAGCCGGCCACAGTTGCCGGAAATTTTTGCCGGGTTCAGCGGCAGGTTTTGTTCCCGCGCGTGCTGAGTGGAGATCGGTTTGAATTCCCGAATGAATGCGTTGCAACATTGTTCTCGTCCACAAATCCCCTGTCCCCCGATCCGTTTGGCTTCGTCGCGGACACCAATCTGTCGCAGTTCAATTCGTGTCCGATAACGCGACGCTAGGTCTTTGACAAGTTCGCGGAAATCAACCCGATGATCGGCTGTGAAGAAAATCGTCATCTTGTTGCCGTCAAACTGACATTCAACATCGACCACCTTCATAGCCAGCCCGTGCCGACCGATCATCTGAGTGGCTTCAACCATGTTGGTCTTTTCCTGCTGGCGAAGGCCCAGCATTTTGTTGACGTCTTCATCGGAGGCACGCCGCAGGATTGAGCGGGGGCGCTCGCCCTCAGGGAGCGGTGATTCGGGATCCAGTCCCTTGGAGAGTCGTCCGATATCCTCGCCTCTTTCCGCCTCGGTGATCACCCAGTCGGATGCTTTCAGAGAGTGGTAGTAACTATTAAAGAAGAACTCCCGGCGGGAGCCTTTGAATTCCACAAGGTACAATTCAGCCATAGATGCTCCATTGGACGCCAGCTCAGGCGATATTAAACCGAGCGGTGCGTCACGTTCAATTCGGCTTTGATTTTCAGGGCCAGAGCCATCAAAGCGCCCTGAATATGCACTTTGCCCTTGATATCAGCAAGAGCAATCTTGATTTGCGAGACGATATCAGCAATCTGCTCCCCGCCTTTCAGCGCCGAAGCCAGCCGTGGAAGTTCCGAGATAAAATCGATATTGATCAACGCCTCCTCATCGCCGGTAGTCGCATAATAGGTACAGTCGCGCAGCAAAGACTGCCATAGTTCCAGTAGTTCTTCGGCCTGACCGAGGTCTCGCGGACTGAGCAGTTCGGCCATATGGCTGAGAGTATCGGGCGACTGATCCTGAAACAAAGATCGGAACAACAGAAAGCCGACTGCCCGTTGCGATGAGTCATCATCGACACCGGCCATTTCAATAGCACGCCCCAGCGAACCCTCCGAAGTCCTGGCCAGCAGTTGCGCCTTTTTATCAGCCAGTTGATACTCGCTTTTAAGGTAGTGCACGGCGGCGACCTCCGGAACCCGATCAAGCCGTACCAGACGAGCGCGCGACCGAATTGTCGGCAGGAGCGCTTCCGGATTTCGGGTAGTCAGCACCATTACCGTATCGGCGGGTGGCTCTTCGATTATCTTCAAAAGAGCGTCAGCCGATGATTGCAGCATCCGCTCCATCTCATAGAAAATAACAATCCGTCTGATTCCGGGAGAAGCTTTGAGGGAAAGGCGTTTCTTGATTTCACGGGCGGTGGCAATTGGTATCGAAGTATAAGTTGCCGCCGAGAGCATACCAAACGGCTCGGCTTTTTTTCGGGCCAGTATTTCTGCGGTCAGCTCAGCAGCCTCGTCAAGATTCTTATGCTTGGAGATTGGCAGGGCAAAGTGGAATCCCTCAAAATTCAAAGATGCGATCTGATGGCAGACCCGGCATGACCCACAGGGTAGAACCGGGAAATCGGGCTGGTCGGTTTGTTCAGGCTGCTCGCAATTGAGCAACGCGGCAAGAGCGATAGCAAGATACCAATCACCACGACCGCCCGGATCGTGAAAAAGATATGTCCCGGCAATCCTGTCCGCGTGCATGGAACGCGCCAGCGAAGAAAATGCTTTTGGTTGAAACTGACTTATCTCAGAAAGAATCAATTCTAATCCATTTAACCGGGTCTTCCGGTTGACGGCCTTTGCGAATCTCAAACTTCACCTGGCCGGCTTCACCGGATGGCGCCAGTTGGTCACCGGTGGCTACAAATTGTCCCTCAACGACGACCGGCGTACCGAGGCCACCGTAAGTCGTGTAGTACTGATCGTCGTGATTAATGATAACGAAATTCCCGTAGCCACGCAAACTCCCCACGTAGGCAATTTCGCCGGTTGCCACCGCCACTACCGGTCGTCCGGGTCGACCCTCAATTGTAATGCCCGGCGAAAACGATTTCAGATTTGTCACCTGATCAACACGCCGACCATACGGCACCACCACCTTACCGCGAAAAGGCGATCGCAGCTGCCCTTTGAAAGTCGCGAAAATGGAAGGCCGGTCGGCATCATCTCCGGCAGCCTCAAGCTCTCTTCGGCGCTCCTGTTCAAGTCGAGCTATAATTGTTTCGATCTCGCGGGCCGCCTGCTCCAGCGTAAGTATCCGGTCAGATTCAGCGGCTCGTTTGCGACGTAAGATATCGAGATGTTTTTCTCTCTTCTCTTTGCGCGACTGTTCCAGCGCCGAGGATGTCTCCTTTTTCTTCTTGAGCTTCGTGATTCTCCGGTCTTCACCGGAGAGCTCATCTTTGCGCTGGTTTGCTTGCCCCAGATACGAGACGGCCAGATCAACATTTCCAGACTCAAAACCGGCCACAGCCGTCAGGTAGACTATCTGCCGATTCAACTCAAGTTCCAGATTGGGGCGGTCCGGTACAATGCCAGCCGGTTGGCGGGCGGCCAGATAAAGCTCCCTGAGATTCCCAAGATAGCGGCGACGGGCAAATTCTAACTTATCCTGACGATCCTGCAGAGTGCCTTTGGCTTCGGAAATTTGATCTCGAAGACCCCGTTGCTGACTGCTGAGCCGATTGATAACCTTGCGGTTGGACGCGATTTTCTGATCGTTCTCCGCTATTCTTCCCCGGACATTGATCTCAGTATTTTTCAGAGAATCAAGCTTGTAGCGACTCTTATCAACTTCATCCTGAATCTTCTCCAGTTCGTCCTTCTGGTCAGTGATGTCGTCTCCGTCGTCGGATAATCCCATCGCCGGTGCCAGCAGTAACATCAGCAGAACTGCCAACCTGCGGAACTTCACTGGAAATGCCTCCTTATCCCCAGATAGCCGCTCAACAATCCCAGAAGAGCAGCACCAAGACAGAAAAAGACAATATCTTCCAGACTCGGATAGACTATCTCAAAGAGCGTAAACGATATCTTCCCGGCAGCCAAAAAAACCAGCCACCACCCGGCCGCAGCCGAGAGGCCGCCGATCAGCAGACCCTCCACCAGAAAAGGAGCAGCCAGAAAGAGCCTGCCTGCGCCAACCAAACGCATTTGCTGGAACCCAACAGCTCGGGCTCGGGTCATCAGTCGTATATTATTTGTCGAGCTTATCAACGCAGCCAGTAGTATTAACACGCCAAGAACCAATCCCCCGTTGCGGATAACAATTCGCGTTGTCTCGGCCTTGGCCAGCCACCGGCGACTAAAACTGACATCGTCTATACCATCAATGGCCGCAAGTTCCGAAGCTATTCCTTCGATATGAGGACTGTCGAGATGATCGGCGGCAAAGGAAAGGACAAAAGATCGGGGCAACGGATTGAGCGTATCGTACCCGACCAGAAAATCGATCCCTATCAGCCGTTCCAGTTCTTCCCGAGCCTGTGACCGAGACATGTAGGTGGTAGTGAGGACTCCCTCAATGGTACTAATGTCGGCCTCCAGAAGAGGCACGGTCGAGTCCGACACATCTTCGGAAACAAACGCTTCCATTCTCAATTCGGAGAGCAAGTCGGTGTAGAAAGTCTCCGATGTTCCCGCTCCGATCCAGTAGAGATCAAAGAGGAGGAACAGAAGCATCAATGAGAGGAATGAACTGGAGGTCGTGCCGAAATTGCGGAAGATATTTCGCCCCAGTTCCCGCATGAGGTGGCCTACTCTGGTCACAGGAGCGCCCCGTTGCTAAATTTGTAGGTGTCGGCATTTGGAATGTCACGAGGCAGGGTATCGGAGGTTAGAATCAGCAGTGATCGTCCCGACAGAGAAACGCGAGCCAGAAAATCGAGTATTCGTTCAAATGTGCTGGAGTCTAATCCCGCCGCCGGTTCGTCGATTATCATTAATGGCTGATTGGCAATGGCGGCCCGTGCAAACTGAACCAGAGTTTTTTCCACCCGCGTCAGTTTGCCCGGATATTCCCCCGCCTGTTGGAGCAGGGAAAACTCAGTCAGCATCTTAAAGAGGCTGTTCTTGATTGTCTTTCTGTTTTCAACCTTGAGGACCAACGGGTAGGTAATGTTTTCCGCTACCGTAAAAGAAGGCACCAATCCAAAAAGACCACCCACGCCGCCGATCTTCCGCCTGGTTTTTCTGATGATTCCCTGTCGACCGGAGCTAATCAGTTCCCCAAACGCCTCCACAGAACCGCTATCCGGCCGCCGCGCTCCGATAAGCAACTCCACCAGTGACGACTTACCCGAACCAGCTCCGCCAACCACAACGGCAGCACGGCCGGCATCAAGCGACAAATTCAAATCCCGGAATAGCTGGTCTCCTCGATCAGACTTGAGGAAAACATTGTTGAGTTCTATCACTTTGGAAGCAGGCATATTCTCTTCCTGTTACCATCGTTGGTACCGGTTGACTTTCCCCTTGGGGAAGTCTATTATGGCAAATCAAACAGAACAATTGCCGATAAAGATTGTACAAACACAAAAATCGAGAGACAATTAAAACTATGAAGAACAAAGCCCTTTTCACTCTGCTGATAATATTGCTGGCCTGCTCTGCCGTCGCTCAGGACTGGCAGGTAATTGATATGAAAACCAAAGTTGATCTCCTCGGTGTCTCTTTCCTCAACCGCGACACTGGTCTGGTAGTTGCCGCCAATGGCTTCTTCCTTTCAACAGTCGATGGTGGCAAGAACTGGAAGAGCTTTTCCAGTGGACTTGACCTTCCGCTTACAGACATCTGCCACCTCAACGGCAACACAATTGTAATGTGTGGTGCTAATGGACAGATTTTTCGCACTACCTCCGGCATTGATGGCTGGCAAAATGTCTCAACCGGTGACAGCACACCGTATCTGTTAGATATCGAAATGTTCAACGAAAAGGTGGGCATGGCCGTCGGCCTGATTGGTGCTGAGAGTAACCCGGTCGGCGCCTACGCTCTACGCACTACCGACGGTGGCGATACATGGAATCAACTCAAATCGATGGGCTTGGGATACTCCGGAATCGATTACGATGGAAAAGGCCCGGTTTTTCTGATGGGATGGGGAAAGCTCAACTATTCTGAGGATCTCGGTTACAGCTGGAAGTCGGTGTTCACTATAGAAGGTGGTTCCACCTCAGCCTTCTCAATGCAAGGCGCCTCAGGAATCCTGGCCGGTCCGATGGGCATAACTGCCTTTACTCGCGACCGTGGGATGACATGGCAACTGAGGAAACGCAGCACCGGGGAAGATTACCGCGCGGTGATTATGCTTGAGGAGAACATCGCCTACATCGGTGGCGAAGAAGGAGTTCTGCTGAAGACGGTCGATGGCGGCAGAAACTATCTCACTATCAAGACGCCCGTAAAATTCAGCTTCCGCGATTTCGATATTGGTGGCAACCGACTCTACGCCGTTGGTACCGAAGGAACACTAATCTACAAAGAGCTCAAATAGGTACTGTGCTGCCGACCAATTGGACGGCAACACTTAAGTTTTTATCAACGCCCGGCAGGTACCTGCTCGGTCCTACCTTGCACCTGCACTAATCTTTCATTGATGCCAGGAATTTAGCGTTGTTCTTTGTCTTTCTGAGTCGATCCAACAGGAATTCCATAGCCTCGATCGGATTCATCTCCGCTAGAAACTTTCGCAAGACCCATATCTTCGAGAGGGTATCTTCGTCCTGTAACAGGTGTTCCTGACGTGTCGTCGAACGATTGATATCCATTGCCGGATAGATACGTCTGTCAGCGAGCCTTCGATCAAGTACCAATTCCATGTTACCTGTGCCCTTGAATTCCTCAAAAATGACTTCATCCATTCGGGAACCGGTTTCTACTAGAGCCGTACCAATGATCGACAACGACCCGCCCTCCTCGATATTTCGCGCTGCACCAAAGAACCGTTTTGGTTTGTGCAATGCGTTGGAATCAACACCGCCGGAAAGAATCTTGCCCGAATGCGGTACCACCGAATTGTGCGCTCGGGCCAGCCGCGTGATCGAATCCAGAAGAATGACAACATCGTGCCCATGCTCGGTCAACCGCTTGGCTTTCTCCAGGACCATCTTGGCTACCTGCACGTGACGTTCAGCCGGTTCGTCGAAAGTGGAAGAAACAACCTCTCCCCTGACCGAACGACGCATATCGGTCACCTCTTCGGGGCGTTCG
>DAOUUR010000286.1 GCA_030668045.1 bacterium | reverse complement strand
ATCGCGCGATCATACTCATCTACCGTATGGGTATCTTTCTCAACCAGGTCCCACTTGTTAACGGCCAGTATGGCGGGTCGTCGATTGGAAAACACGCGGTCAAGGATGAGCTGGTCCTGAACGGTGAGACCTCGTTCGGCATCAACCATCACGATGGCAACATCGCAGCTGGCAATGGCCCGATCTGCTCTGAGGTTGGTGTAGAACTCAATATTTTCTGTGACTTTGTACTTCCGACGCAGACCGGCGGTGTCGACCATAATGTAGTCCTGATTGTCCACTGTTATAAGCGTATCGACTGCATCCCGAGTTGTTCCGGCCAACGGCGTGACAATCAGCCGATCCTCACCCACAAGCCTATTGATAAGGGATGATTTACCAACATTGGGACGACCGACCGCTGCGACCCGAATAGCCTTGGCATCTTCCTGCTCGACATCACCGAGTTCAGGCAAACCGGCTACCAGATTATCAAGGAAATCACCCATACCCCGGCCGGTGACAGCCGATGTCGGCGAAGGATCACCCAGCCCCAGCTTGAGAAACGGAAATATTTCATTTTCCTGGATTTCGTTATCAACTTTGTTGACAACCAGGAGTGTTTTGATCTTAGATTTATGCAGGTAGCGTGCGATCCTCTGATCAACGTCTACCAGTCCGGTATGGGCATCAGCGACCAGCAGAACGAGATCGGCCTCATTAATGGCAAATTCGGCCTGATCAAAAATCGCCTGTTCCATCATGTCATCGGTTTCGGGCACCATCCCGCCGGTATCAACCAGATAGAACGATCTTCCCGCCCAGTCGGCAGCGGCATAGTTACGGTCACGTGTGACCCCGGCCTGCTCATCGACAACAGCCAGCTGCTTGCGCAGAATACGGTTAAACAACGATGATTTTCCTACATTGGGACGTCCGACTATAGCGACAGTTGGTAGTCTCATACAAATACCTCTCTGACGGTGTCGGTCAGATGGTAGCTGCCCGTAACGACAGGCTTTTCAAGCGATGTCCGGAACTGGTCAAGGGACATCCCGTCCAGAAACAGATTGTCAGCGTTGAGACAATTGGGCGGCAGGACTATTGTATCAACCTCGCCCTGATGCTTCCTTCCAGCGGCAAGCAGATCTTCTCCGGTCAGCAGTCCCGAAACGGTAACAGTCTCACCCCAGAATCTATTGACAACCGCACGGAACTCGACATCAAGACCGAGATGCTCGGTCAGGTATGGCATGATATGTCGCTGCAGGAATGGGAACGCCGAGTGACCGGTGAGCAGGACGGCTCGTTTTTTTGATCTGATCCCCGCGAGTACCCGCCTGCGGCGATTGAAGGCTGTGACAAACTCCCGAACCATACCGACTCCGTTTTCAAATTGGTGCATCTCTTCGTAAGTATAGTAGCGCGGAAAATCGAGACCGGCAAGAATGAAGAATTCATCGGCGGCCCAGAGAAACCGGGTTTGAAACCGTTTGAGAAACTGGCGCTGGTACTTCTCTATCAACCTAACGATCTCGGCTGCCTCTTCGGGTCGGTAGCTGCGAAGTTTCGGCAGGCGTTCACGGTATTTTGTCAGCCCAACCGGAACAACAGCCAGCGATTCTACTCCCGGCGCAAGTTCAGCCAACTCGGAGATCGTCGTTTTCAATTCGTCACCATCGTTGATACCGGGACAAAGGACAACCTGCGTATGGATAGCGATACTGTTGCGGGTGAGACGTTTCAGCAACGGCAGGATTGGCGAGATGTTGGTCTTGCCGAGCATCCTCTGCCTGAGTTTCTCATTAGTAGTATGCACTGAGACATAGAGCGGTGAGAGGCGCTGCTTGACGATCCTTCTGATGTCTTGCTCAGTCAGATTGGTAAGAGTAACGAAGTTACCATGAGTGAAAGAGAGCCGGTAATCTTCGTCTCTTATATAGAGGGACCGCCGCATCCCTTTCGGTTGTTGATGAACGAAACAGAAAATACACTTGTTACCACAGGTGCGGACAGGGTCGTCATGGAAGATCAAACCAAGATCGTTCAGGTCGACGTTATCCATGTTAATCCGAATCGGTTTTCCCTGCCGGTCGGTAAACAGAAGCCGTAATTTCTCCACAGCGGTCTTAAACCGGAAGTCGATACTGTCTTCAATGTCTGCCCCGTTGACTTTCCTAACAGACCAACCGGGTTGGACGCGGTCGTACAGCGGAGAGTCGGGGCTGATTTCGCTTACTTTGATCACTGGCGACCCAATAAAAAAAAGCGGGCGAGGAGGATCGAACTCCCGACGTCAAGCTTGGGAAGCTTGCATTCTACCGCTGAATTACGCCCGCTAGTCGTTTCTTCTGTCAATGTCCAATATATCCGGCCGGTGGTAGCCTGTCAAGCTGGCCACAAACGCGCCGGCTACTCGTCAGCCTCTTCGCCTCCGCCTATCTCGCTGTCACGGCTTTGATCGCCGCGGGAGGCTACCGACGTGTCTGGAGATTCGGCAGCCGACTCTTCACTTTCGGTCCGGTCGCGTTTCTTGCCGGTAATTCTCACCACTATAATAGAGATTTCATACAGGAGGTAGATCGGCACTGCCAGAAGGACCTGCGTGAAAACATCGGGCGGGGTTATCACAGCCCCGGTGATGAGGATACCGACGATTGCATACCGGCGGCCTTTGGCGAGGAATCCGGCGGAGATCACACCCATCCGACCCAACAAGTAGCAGAGAACAGGCAGTTGGAAACCAAACCCGAAAGCGATCAGCAGCAGTCCGGCAAAACTGATATACGACCCGACCGTGATTATCGGGCTAAGGATGTCACCGGCGAATCCAATTAGAAAAGCCAGCGAAATAGGCAGAACGATCAGGTAGCAGAATCCTGCGCCGAGGAGAAAAAGAAAAGTTGAGACTGCCACCAGTGGAAGGATTGCAGTTTTTTCGTGGGCGTGCAGGCCCGGCGATATGAATGACCAAAGCTGGTAGAAGATGATCGGCAGGGCGCTCATCATTCCAGCGATGAGCGATATTTTCAGGTAGGCGTAGAACGAGCCGGTGACTTCGGTATAATGGAGCTTCACTTCGCCCAGTGGCTCGACCAAGAAACGCAATAACGGGTCAGCAAAATAGAATGCCGCACCGGACATCACGATTACGGCCACCACTGATTTCAGCAGTCGCCAGCGGAGTTCCTCCAGATGTCCGAGAAATCCCATAATGCCTTTTGCCACTTTTGGGGTTTGATCTTCCGGTGCAGTCATGATATCTGAATCTGAGAAAATATCGGGTTTAAGTCAAGCTGCGTTGCTGTCGTCGAGAGAAGCATGGCTACTCAAGGAGCTTTTTCATTTCTTCGAGGAACTCGGCCTTGTCTTTGAACTTGCGATAAACCGAAGCAAACCGGACATAAGCTATCTCGTCAAGGTCGCGCAGTCTTTTCATCACCAACTCGCCGATCTCTTTGCTGGCGATCTCGGTGCGGGTCGGGGAGGTGAGCTGCGATGTCAACTCATCAACCATCACTTCGATCTCTTTGATCGTCACCGGGCGTTTGTTACACGCCAGTTTGATACCATAGAGAAGTTTGTGGCGATCAAACGGTTCCCGCCGGTTGTCTGACTTGATAACGGCTAACGTTCACTGCTCGACATACTCATAGGTCGTAAACCGACCTTTGCATTCAATACATTCCCGCCGCCGCCGAATTGAGCGTCCGTCATGGGCCGGTCTGGAATCGACGACCTTATCTTCCTCATGTCCACAATGCGGGCACTTCATGGGGTGTCTTCTCCGTGACCAAGTTGATCTTCTGTTTCCCGGATAGCCTTGAGGATGATATCCCGGCCATGGGTCAGCCCATGCCGGTCGAGAATACTCAGCGCCTGCTTCAGGTATGACAGCGCCTCTTCGAACCTGCCCTGCTGCATAAACAGCAAACCCAGGTTGCCTAAATCGCTCGCCTCGCCCTGCCGGTAACCGATCTCTTTATCGATATCCAGAGCATCTTTGTGATACTTCTCCGCCCGGTCCAAATCGCCCTTATCCTGACAGACCAGACCGAGGTTGCCTAACTGAT
>DAOUUR010000466.1 GCA_030668045.1 bacterium | reverse complement strand
GATTATAATCATTGTCGTATATCAATATTGAATCGGTTACCTGTACGGGGAGTTCAGGGTAAACAACCGACCCAGCTGAAAAGGTCGTGAAGGCGACCGAATCAAAAACGAGACCTACATCCCACTTGACCCAGACGCCGTAGAGGCCGTAGTCAAAATTGATATCGTCAACATAGATCGGCACACTGAGAGGCGTCGATCCGTAACTGCTGTCAATAATCTGCCCGGAAGTTTGACCAGTGCCAAGCAGAGATATCTCCAGAACCGGCTCGCGGAGGATTTCATATCCCGCGAAACGACGCACAACACTCTTGACATAGTTGGTGGAATCTTCCTTGAAAGTATTCTCAAAACCTTGAGCAGGCAGGTCAACAAAGTCATATGTGAGGCTGTCCCCAGGGGCAACACACGCGTCAGTCAGCACCGTCAAGTGGAATAGAGTATCATCGGCGAAGATGGTACCACCGAGGCCGGAAAGCGTGAAATTCAGCCATGTTGAAACACCGTCGGTATGACTTGATGTTGTCGGCACACCGAAACCAGTGCTTGTCGCCAAGAAATCAACTGTCGCAGCAGTGTTAAGCTGGACGCTGACTTCGACCTCAGTAACTTCCTGTCCGTCGCTGTTAAGCGTCACATAGTGATCCGATTGGCGAAGACCAAGGGTGTCAACCTCGTGATATACCGAATCATCCGATATATCAAGATCGCAATGGGGGCAGTAGGCGGTGTAGTCCCAACGTGCCTTGACCCAGGTCTGTGCCCGATCACCATTACCGGTATCGGAGTAATCTTCACAACCAATGAAGACATAATCGCCATCAATAGCGACTGGGAAGAAAAGACCGGAATTGCTTTGACCGGTTGGCAATGTGAAGTCAATGCTGAGCAACTCGGCTGGTAATGAACCAACAGGAGGATGGTCTATCAGATTGGAACCCAGGTGGAAGACCAAGGTCGAATCCGTTACCGTGGGAGTTGTGATTCCGGTAGCGAATAAGGTTGCAGTGAAAATATCATAGGTGAGCGCCGGGTCAAACTTGATGGTAAAATCACAGCCGTCGCGGTAATCGAAATTGATATCGCGCAGATAGACCGGCACAGATACCGTTTCGCCAACCAGAGCGCTGTCAAGTATCTGCTTGGTTTCATCACAACTACAGGTCACAGGCGCAGGACCGCCGCTGTAGATGTAGTCGATGATATACTGGACATCTGCCATCGTTACCAGACAATCTCCATCCGGGTCGCCATTCTGGAATGGGTCAGGTGCTTTGGAGACATCGCCATGACTCAGGAAGTTTATCAGTTGCACATAGTCCAATACGTTAAGAACGCCGTCCGAATTAGCGTCGCCCGGATATGTTCCCTCGCAGGTCCCGGGGAGAGTCGGGTTTTCCTCATACGTCATCAATGACATATTGAGCGCCGGCGGCAACATCGTAAAGCTTCCAGGATCAAAAACGATCACGTCCTGATAGTAGGCATCGCCGGTCTGTTTGAGAGTATTGATAAAACCGAGGGCTGTGTTCTCCGTGATCTCGATAGCTATAGACTCACCCGAGGCCAAACATTCGGCCGTTTTTAAAGTAAGTCCAAAGAGACTATCACCAGCGAAGACTGTTCCCCCGACACTGGTCCAGACAAGATTTATCCAGTAGCCGGTACTGTCGCTTGAGGTGCTTTCGGTCGGCAAACCGTGCCCCGTGTTCACGATCGAATATTCGACCGTTTCAGTGGTAGCTACTCGCAAGGTCACCTCGATTTCGGCAACCTGCTGACCATCAGAATTAAAACTGAACAGATGGTCGCTTTGACGAAGATCATTGGCGTCAACGTCGTAGAGCACCGAATCATCGGCCAGAGCGTACTGACAGTCATAACAAATGGTGCTATCGAAAGTAGCTTTGACCCAGGCTACAGCGATGTCGCCGTCACCGGAGCCAACGTAATCATCACAGCCGGTAAAGAAATACGGTCCATCGATACCAACCGGGTAAAATCTCCCTTCGGTCGTCTGCCCTGGGCTGAGACGCAAGATAACGGTGCCAATAACAGCCGGCAGCGTCTCCGGATGGTCGACCATACCGTTCATATACGATACAATCACACTCGTGTCATCGGGGAATACCATCGGATCAGGAAGCAGCGATGTCGGGACATAATCTACGAAATCAAGTCGCGGATCGATCTTTAGCGTAAAGGCCGATTGATCCCCATAATCGAAATTGACATCTCGCAGATAAATAGGAACCTCGACTTCCCCACCGACAACATTGCTGTCGAGCAACTGTGGCATGACCGCACAACTGCTGTCAACCGGATCGGGACCGGATTGGTAGATACTGGCCACGAGGTATTCGTAATCATTAATATCGACAAAACAATCGCCGTTAACATCGCCCCTCTGGAGCGGTTCAGGAGGCGGACCATCCTGGAGAAGGAAACTGGTCAGATAAGTCACGTCCGAGATATTGATGGAGCCATCATCGTCTACATCACCCGGCAATGGACTTGAATATATGCCATCGGGCTCCAGCGGCTCCTCGTACCCGAGTG
>DAOUUR010000390.1 GCA_030668045.1 bacterium | reverse complement strand
TGTCTGGTGCAACAGAGAAATTGGCTGTCGAACCATCCAGATGCCAGCCCTGACCCGTAGGAGTACCATGATCCGTATTAATAGTCAACTCGTACTCAGTGTCAAAATTTGCGGTGATTGTTTGCATAGCCACTTCATCAGGAACGAGATAATTATATGTTGAATCGGTGCCAGATGCAACTCCTGACCATTCCTTAATTCTGAATCGCTTACCCGTCTCACCAGATGTTTGGATGCTGTCAACCTGAATAGTATATGTACTATCCTCTTTCATCAGCAGAGTGACAGTACTAGTATAGGCCAGACCATCAACGTAGTATGTCCGCCCCTCTGGAATGGTTTCGATCTTGACCATGGTCGAATTAACGATAAGAGAGTTGAGATAATTGACCGGTTCTCCAAATGTACCGCCCTCATCGATATCAGGATCAGCATATATCTCGCTGTCAGTTTCTTTGTCCCAAATTTTAAACTGCATAGGACGCCCCTCAACAGCACCGGGCAGAGTATCATTGGGTATATAAGCAGCAAGAATAGCAGCGAAGGTCAGAGGAAATAGACTATTGGGAAGACCGTAATGTGAAAGCAGTTCAACCTTTACTGCACCAACACATAGGTCACCATCGAAAACGGCAACTTCATCCCCAATGGTTAATTCTTGAGGAACGTCATTCACGGTCATCCACGCGGTATCGATCTGTACAGGATTGGTTAGGCCCGTATTGGCAACAGGTGAAAAATGTGTCACCGCTGATTGACCGAACAGACTCGTACTGCCGATGAGGATTAGCAGAACGGCCAGGATCGGCTTGCCTATTTTTGGACTTTTTCTAATCACCATCCACTTATCCATAAGACTCGGGTTTCCTTCATATGGTGTACTTCATTCAACGAGCGAGAATGACCTTCCGGGTCTTGGAATAATTCTCAGCATCCATGCGAATAATGTAATGGCCGGATGAAACAGCTCGGCCTTTTTCATCTTTGCCATCCCATGTCACAGTTTGTTGGCCTGCTGACTTTCGGCCATTAATTAAGGTACGGATCTGCTTTCCATACATATCATAGACAACAATTCGAATCCGGCTGCTTAAAGGCAGATTATATACCAGTTTTGTTGATGGATTGAATGGATTGGGATGGTTCTGTGATAGGAAAAATTGACTGGGACCCCGTTGACTGTCTGATTCGTCGACTGGACTTGTCAAATTGGCCTTTAAAGGATTGACAACTGTAAGAATGTCGCCAAAGCGTCCGCCACTTGTAAAAGAGGGTGAACCCTCTGCTTCTTTATTCGATTGCTTTTGCCAGACACGGAAACGAATGTCACGACCAGGTTTTGCGCCGGAAAGCACACCTGTCGGTGTCTGATATTCCAGAATAGATGGACAACTTAATGGAAACGTGCCCTTAAAAACAACGGCACCGACACAAAGCGTGCCATCATAGACGCCAATTTCATCACCAAAGTTAAACAACGCACCATCAATATTACCATTTACGATAATGATGGTGGCAACATTGCCCGTGTTTTCGACAGGATAAAAATGATCCTGTGCTTGACTTGCTCCGCCGAGCAACATGCAAACGCAGATGACGGCCATCCACAAAAACTGCCCTTTTTTCATATCCGCCCCCTTCAGGCTTATAAATATGACGATTGACAGCCAGCCTCTAAAGCCTGGCTGTCAATCAAAAGTTTTCAATTATTGCAGCAATGTCATTTTTTGAATCTGAACATGACTGCCGGCACGCATTTCAATAAAATATACACCGGAACTAACGCGTCCCCCATTGCTGTCCCTGCCATCCCATTTCACGGAATAACGGCCTGCTTCTCTTTCCATATCGACCAGGCCACGGATGCTTTGACCCACTGCATTGTAAATAGTTAGCCGCACCTGACTCTTTTCCGGAATATGGTATGGAATCGTTGTTTCGGGATTGAAAGGATTGGGGAAGTTTCTGCCCAAACCGAATTTGGTCGGCAATGCTTCACCAATCTCAAATTCACCAATAGCCAGCGCTGTGAGTGCTCCGCTGCCATAAGATCCCAATGTTCGATCTTTAAACTCAACAGGAACATCATGAACCTGACGATCGGTATTGCTCCAAATCTTCACAGTAATTTCTTGACCTCTCTTGTAACCCGGTACTCTCGTATCACCCAGTTCGAAACCTTCCCATGCAGGTATGGCCATAGGATACTGGCCCTGGAATACCGCGCCACCCACACAGAGATCACCGGCAAAGAGTCCTATTTCGTCGCCTTCTTTCAGCAAGGTCTTGGATCCCTTTACAATGACAATATACGGTGAACCTGTTTCTTTATAGTCGAAGTACTCGGATGCAACAAACGGCTTTTTCATCTGGTCTGCAGCAAGAACAGGTTTTGTAACCAGACGCAATCCCGCCTCCGTGGGGTATTCGAAATTACTACCGTACTGAACATAGACTTTGTACCCATTGCCTGGCCTCAGTCCGTCGTCGGCAGAGTTGGCATCATTATCATCATCAATCGTATTGATGTTGTACTGCGGCACCCAAACCTTTCCTTCGTCATCCTGAAGAACAACCAGATCATGTCTGGTTTCGATAGGGAAGGTCGGACGAACATTGATCAGCGTTGTGAATACATCAGATGCGAAATGGGGAACTTGATAGGGCACACCAATCATATAGAATTTTGTACTATCCAAGGGCAAGGATCCAGGAGTCAGACGGAAACCGCTTTTGGTAAATTGTATGTCTGAGCTCGTAGGAGTCGTTTTGAAATAGATTTGGTACCCAACCCTTAAATCTACTGTACCAATCTGGTTTATGACTGGTGTACGGCCGGGCAGATAATATTGCCCATTGTCATTCTGAGCGACCTCAAGCGTGTTCAAATTGCCGAGCATAGCAGCAATATTTTTCTCGTCTACTGTAATGGGATCGATATTAAAAGAGATGAGATTCACTCGATCTCCGGTTACGGTGACCGTCTGGTCTATGCTTGTATAGGCTTCCAGCAGTTTGACAGTGACATC
>DAOUUR010000451.1 GCA_030668045.1 bacterium | reverse complement strand
GTTTGCATTAAACTGGCTGCCGGAAGGAATCCAAGCAAAGAGCACCTGCTCCATCACGCGTGCGCTCTCGGGGAGCGCCTTCAACTCAAAGAAGGAAAGTAACGACAGAACAAACGACAACCCCACCGAGCCACACGCCACCAGAGCAACGATTGGCTTGGGCAAACGCCCGAGCAATAACCCGTTAATCAGGAAACCGGCCAGCGGTAACAGCGGAATTAAGTATAGCCATTCGGACATCAGTTCACTCACCTTACCATTTCAACAGATCGAACCGGTCGATATTGACCGTTTCCCGGTTTCGATAAAGCGTTATTAACATCGCCAGACCAACTGCCGCCTCGGCCGCAGCTACAGTCAGGACCAGAAATACAAAGACGTGGCCATCAAGTACGTTCAGCGCCCGTGAGAACGCAATCAGCACCAGATTGCCGGCATTGAGCATCAGTTCCACAGACATGAACACAATAATGAGGTTCCGTGAAGTCAGGACACCGACCGTTCCGATGCCGAACAAGACGGCCGCCACTACCAAATATGCAGAGATTGGAATCATTCGGCTGCCTTCCCTTCACTTTCCCCACTCGACGCTGCATCGACCGGACCGTCATCATCGCGGCTCCGTTGTGCCAGGATCACCGCACCAACAATCGCTACCAACAGCAGAATGGAGGTCAGTTCAAACGGATACAGATACCGCTGGAACAGAAGAACCGCAACGTCATTAACGGCACCAAAATTATCTGTTTGCATCACCATCACGCCCGGATTCCCGGCATCGGCGAACACGTCGGAGGAAAAACTACTTTTCACAACCATGATCAGTTCGAGCACAAAGAGAACTGCCAGCGCATACTTGACGGTCAGGCTGATTGGCGGGGACGGCTGCCCAAGACTTTCACGACCTCTCAGGTTGAGCAGCATGATCACAAACAGGAACAACACCAAGATGGCACCAGCATAGACGATTACCAACACTGCACCCATAAACAATGCGCCAAGCTGGATATACAACACCGCCTGAGCGAGCAGTGATAGAATCATGAACAATACCGAAGCAATCGGATTGCGCTGGGTAATCATCATGGTCGCACCAAAAACCGCCACCACTGACGAGATCAGGAATATGACAAGATCAAGTGTCATTTGCCACTCCCCGCAGTCAGGTGCGCTCGCCGTGTACGGCGGAAAATCCGCTTGAACGGGTTGTCGGTTCTGGTCTGCGGTACAAGTAATTGTTCCTTAACATAGATAAATGAGTCGCGGTCGTCGCTACTGAATTCATACTCATGACCGAGGAAAATCGCCTCCTCGGGACAGGCCTCTTCGCAGAAGCCACAGAAGATACAACGAATCAAATTGATTTCATAGACTTTCGCCTGCCGCTCGCCCTTTTCAGTCTCTGTCGGTTCCATGTAGATAGCATCAGCCGGACAGGCGGCCGCACAGAGACCACAACAGACACAGCGTTCCGTACTGTCATCGTATCGTTCCAGATAATGCCGACCACGGTAGCGAGGTGGCATCGTCCGTTTCTCATGGGGATAGTCAAGCGTCATCGGTTTCTTGAAGATATGCTTGAAGGTGACGTAAAGACCCTTCGGCATCTTGAAGAGAACATTAATGAAAGCTCGAGCTACTTCGTTCATATCAATCTATCCTCACAACCACCCCAGCGTCACCAACAATGAGGTCACCATCGCATTGAGTAACGCCAGTGGCAGCAGAACTTTCCAACCAAAAGCCATCAACTGATCATACCTGAAACGCGGGAAAGTCGCCCGCAGCCAGATATAACCCAGCATAAAGACAAACACTTTCGCCACAAACCATACCACCGCCAGCCACGGAGCGGTATCAAGGAACGGTCCCTGCCACCCACCGAAGAACAGCGTCGCGCCAACCGATGCAACCGCCAGCATGTTGGCATACTCGCCGACAAAGAACATGGCAAAACGCATCGAAGAATACTCCGTGTGATAACCAGCCACAAGTTCGGACTCGCATTCGGGCATATCGAACGGGCAACGATTGGTCTCGGCAAACGCACACGTAATAAACAGAAGAAAGCCAAGTGGCTGCTGCCAGATCATCCAGTTGGAGAAGAACCAGATCGAATCCGATCCCTGCATCTCAACAATTTCCCGTAGCGACAGGGTATTGGCTATCAGGACCACACCGATAATTGACAAACCGTAGCCGATTTCGTAGGAAATCATCTGAGCCGACGAACGCAGTCCACCCAGCAATGAGTACTTGGACCCCGATGACCACCCGGCCAGTACGATCCCATAAATGCCCAGCGAAGTGACGGCAAAAACAAACAGGACACCAATATTCAAATCAGAAATAACAAATTTCACTTCGTGCCCGAAGAGGGTGCTGTCTATTCCGAACGGTACCACTGCGAAAGGCAGCAGGGCCGGAATAAAGGAGATGACCGGCGCCATCATCCACATCGTTTTCTCAACCGAAGCCGGTACAATATCTTCCTTGAACATCAGCTTGAGGCCGTCGGCCATCGGTTGGAGCAAGCCGTATGGTCCGGCAGCGTTCGGTCCGATGCGATGCTGCAGTCGTCCCAGGACCTTGCGCTCCAGCCAGGTTGACCAGGCACACCCGGTGAGGACCACTACGATCACGACGATAACCTTGATCGACGCT
>DAOUUR010000080.1 GCA_030668045.1 bacterium | reverse complement strand
TGCCTTGATCATCTCGCCCCAGACTCAGAAGTTGAGGGTCAGCCAAACTTCAAACTTGAGGCTGATAGCCATGGGCCGACGATGCAACAAAAGGTACGGTATGTACTTAAGAAGAGGTCGTTATCCAAGGGTCAGATTGGGACTAGCGAAAAAGCGGCAAACGTAATTGATGAACTATTGGGTGGATTTGTGAGATCCGTTTATACGCGTGCGAGCATTTCAACCCATAGATCCTCAGATATAAGTGAAGTCAAGAAGATCAAGAATCTAGTAAAAGTAGTGTTTTCGGAAGTTCTAGAACTTAACTAATATTCGACTATTCTGTACTAGTCTTTTCTGAAGTCTATATCGCTCTAACAACTTGTGTCACCCACCGCCAACCAATCCTTACCCAATCTGTCCTGAAGCCGTATCCCCCCACCCTTCTACGTAAACTTCAGTATCCTGGGCTTCGCCAGACGCTCGAAGTCTGCGTAGGCGAGCTTGATGAGCTCGGTATGCGTTCCGGCGTTAAACGAGATTTCCGCGTTTTCGGTCAGTCGCTGGGCCACTATTACCTCCAGCCCGTATAGATTGCCGAAAGGCGGCATGGCACCTAGAGCGCAGCCCGGAAAGACATCTTTGAAGTCATCTTCGGTAGCCAGTTGCACTTGGTTGGCCCCAAGGGCGTCCTGAAGTTCGAGCAGTTTTACTCGGTGCGATGCGGGCAGAACGGCCATAACCAATCTGCCATCTGCTTTCACAATTACCGTTTTCGCCAGCTCTTTTGCACGTAGGTGGGCTGAAGCGGCGATTTCATGAGATGTGTAGGCTGGTGAGTGACTGGCCGTCACATACTTGATATTGTTGTCGTCCAGGAAGTCCTTCAATTTTGAGACCGGCATGGAAACCTCCTCTAAAAAAGGACATTGCGGTAAATCTGGGACTGATTTTATACGTACATCGTCGAAATATGGACAAGGTGTAATGAAATCTAAGCTATCGTTTGTGCTCTGTCAATAGCCTTTTTGTAGTTTCGTTTTGACGGTCTCATCTTTCGTTCTTTGATTCGATCTCTTTCTTCAAGTATCCGCGCGGCTCGACCGGTGTAAACATCGGCCGAGGTCATCCGCACAACTCCAACTTGTTATACGCCCCACCAACTAATCGCTTTACCGGTAGTGGCTAATGTCGTATCTTGCGTTGCAGCATGACCGAGATGACGATTAACCGAAAAACCTACCACCGTGTCTGAGATGTCAGATTCTGAACCTAAAATTGAGATAGTTGGATTCCGACCTCAATACGCCCGACATTTCAGAGATATCAACTGTGAATGGCTGGAGAAGTACTTCTCGGTCGAGCCATATGATCGAATTGTCCTGAACGATCCGCGAAAACATATTCTTGAACGGGGTGGGAGAATCATGTTCGCCCGAGTGGATGATGAATTTGCCGGTACCTGCGCTCTTTTGAAACACACCGAGAACAAGTACGAGCTTGCCAAGATGGGAGTGCTGGAGCGTTTTCAGGATATGGGTGTGGGGCGCAGGCTTATCGAGGCGGCTATCGACGAAGCTCGCGCGCTTGGTGCCACCACGCTGGTTCTGGCCACCAGCAAGCTTCTTGACTCCGCTAATCGCCTGTACCAATCAATGGGGTTCTTATACGTCGACATATCGGTCATCGGCCCGCTCCCATATGAGCGTGAGACGGTGGCAATGTCTCTCGACCTGTAAGGGCACCGCGCTGTGTGTCGCTGGGTCACACCTACGACTTTGACTCCGGATTGGGGCAGACGAGGACGTCTGCTGAGGGCAAGACTTTAAAGCAAGCTTGCTTGTGCCTGTGTTTTAAAACAGGCTGGTGCGCCAGAATCAACTTGACAATCCTACTGTGCGCCGTGTATATTCACACAGTAAGGCTGGCGGTTCCTATCTGTTAGGTAAGAGTCCAATACTACTAGTGGAGCATGGTTCGCATGATCCTATCAGTTATGTCGGAAGAACCTATCGAAGACTCAGGATGGTACGGTATTGGTGCGTGCTCCTTGGAATCGTCAACATAGTCGGTCCGTGATTATCGAAATATGTCCTGCGTTTGTCAGGACTGTTATACATGGAGGTGTAACTATGAGAGTTGGAATCATCATTATCACTGTGCTGCTAGCGATGATGTTCCCCTCGGCATCTTACGGGCAGTGGGGGCTGAGTCTGGATCATGTGGATGGATTGCACAATACCGACACATTGTCCACCGATGTGCCAATAACCTTCTACATCCGGTTCCATAATCTCACCGGTGCAAACGTGAAAGGCATGTCCAATGGTTTCGAGGTTTATTCTCCCGATGGTGCTGAATGGGAGCCGATTACCTACGTGCCACACTCCAATCCATACCCGGAGGTTCCTACCGTGTTTTGGCCGGATTGGCTCTTCATGTGGGATAACAGTCTTGACATGAACCCGTATAGCGTGACGGGCACGGGGGCAGATACGATTGGTTTTTCGGCAACTCGCAAGTACGGACCGGGCGCTGCCAATGGATTTAACGAAGTTGTGTACACGATCAGCACGCAAGTGGATGATGCCCAGCACGGGAAGCAGCTTTGCCTGGATTCGTGTTGGTACCGTCCCGGCAACAACTGGGTATGGTCAACCGACACCGGTACGATTGGCGAAGCTTTTCCGCCGTGGACGGGACCGCACTGCTTTTTCATTAATGATCCTGACTATGTGCCTCCATCCAATCTGGTGCTCTCGGAAACCGATTTGAGTTTCGTTGGTGTGCAAGGTGAGGCCAATCCAACCTATCAGAGTTTCAATGTCAATACCGACAATAACGCTCTCTCGTTCACAATTGGCGAAGGTGCCGGTTGGCTGAGCGTGAGTCCGTCGGTGGGAACGACGCCGCAAACGGTCAATGTCTTTGTTTCGACATCCTCACTTTCGGTGGGGACATACAGCGAAACAATAATGGTCGAATCAACCGGTGCCGAGAATTCACCCCAGAGTATAGATGTCGAACTGACGGTGATTCCTCCGCCTCCCGAGATTGGAGTTAGTCCCGAAGAGTTTGTGTTTCTTGGGATCACTGATGGAGACAATCCGGAGTCCAAGACTCTTAGTATTAGCAATGTCGGCGGCTCTACGCTCAACTGGACTGTTTCCAATTCGGAATCATGGCTGAGTCTGACACCTCTTTCGGGAAGTGAGACCGGCTCAGTGGAACTCACCGTCGATATCACCGGACTGGGGTTCGGCGACCATTTCGATTCGGTTGTAATCTCAGATCCTGCTGCCGTGAATGATCCGGTACATGTTCCGGTAACCTTGACGCTGGGTTCGAATCTGCCGATGATTGAAGCCGACTCGGCTTTTAACTTTATCTTTGTGCCAAGCGGCAGCCAGACTATTCCCAATCGGGAGGTCGTCATCCGCAATGGTGGTATCGGCGAATTGAACTTCTGGACTGTGGAAAACTCGGGCCGAATCCTCAGCGTGACGCCGATCAGCGGTACTGCGCCTCAGGTTCTGGACGTCGGTTTTAAGATCATCGGTGGCGACGCCGGTGACGATTTCTACGATACTCTGTGGATACATTCCAACGATGCTGTTAACTCGCCATTTCCAGTGGTATTTCAATTTCACTATGTTGACGATCCGGCAGTTCTCCAGGTCGATAAAGATACGGTCAGGTTCAGTATCTATCCGTGCTCTCAGGGCTATATGCAGAGCTTGCCTGCAACACTGGTGCGTGTGATGAACGTTGGCGGTGATGATCCGGTGATGGTCAAGTTTCTCTACGAGTCTGAGCTTTTCAAGGTGACACCTGACAGTGCTCATGCTACAGGGTTTTTCTCTGTTAGGGCTGTTTCTGCTCCACAGGGTTTTCCGTTTGGAACGTATTATGATACGGTTCAAATCTCTGCGCAGAAGGCCACCAATTCTCCTCAGATTCTCATAGTTGAGACAACCGTCCTTGAACCGGTGGCCGATCCAGTGGTCGTGGTGGATAGTACCGACATGGTTTTTGATATCAAGGAAGGTGGTCCGATCCCCGGACCCCAGTCACTCGGTCTGACCAACCTGCATGGTGGCTGCCTCGACTGGGAAATCGAAGAGGCAATCCCCTGGCTTGAGTTTTCTACTCTCAGCGGGAGTGCCCCCGATCCGGTCTTGGTCAATCTTGAATTGGCTGGCTATACGCTGGGTAAGTATGACGACTCATTTACCATCGTTGCTCCTGAGGCGAACAACAATCCGCTGAAGGTGAGGGTGCATCTGCAAATTTGGAGGCAACGGGGCGATGTCAACGCCAATGGCATTATCAACATATCCGACGTCTCCTATTTGGTCAACTACCTGTTTGGGGTTCCTGTTGGTCCGGAACCGTATCCGTCGATGAAGGTGGGAGATGTCAATTGCAACGTAATTGTCAATATTTCTGATGTTGCCTATTTGGTGGCCTATCTCTTTGGGGTTCCGCTCGGCCCTGATCCGTGCGACGATCCGTGATTATGGCCTAAAGAAATGGTTATGGGACGCCGTTATTTCAAATAGTGGCGGCGTCTTGCCAATATTTCCGAAAGTCTAACTTCTTGACAATCGGCAGATTTTGTGTATAATGGGGTAAGTCGCTATTACCGCCGATGTACCACCAATTGAATCACCGCTGTTGCTTTAAATTGAAAGGCAGCCTGAAAAACATCATCCAATTTCGGAGGTAAGAATGCTTCATCTGAACAAAATAGCCGTAATGTTTATCGTAGCTCTTGTCCTATCCGGCCTTGTCGGGGTCAACATATCGGCTGAGATGTGGCCGGCTCCCGACCTTTCAGTAAAAGACTCTCCCGCCGCCATGCACAGAGAGATGGCCCGATTCAAAGCCAAGGCACTAGACAAGCAGCTAGATATCCAACGGGCTGAGGCCGAACTTCAGGCTCCGTATCAAACCAACTGTGATATTGTCTACTACGATGTTGAGATCAGAGTCAATGATACTACCGAATTTCTATATGGTGTTGTCAGGGTCGTTGGACTTGCCACCGAGGATGATGTAGATCGGATAGACCTGAACTTCGACTATACCATGACGACCGACTCTGCAGTTGGGCCATCCGGTTTGCTGAGCATCAGCCATCCGGGAATCATGCTCTACGTTACACTGGATAGAGTCTACAACACAGGCGAGCAATTTGACTTTTCAGTGTACTATCACGGTCATCCGGTTGAAGGTGGATTGCAGAGCTTCGCTTTTGATACCCGAGGCGATCACAAGATCATTTCATCGCTCTCGGAACCGTACGGTGCGCGGACCTGGTGGCCGTGTAAGGACCGCATGGATGACAAACCTGATTCGATGGGCATAGCAATTGAGGTGGATACGCTTTTCTATGTTGGCTCCAACGGTACTCTGGATTCCACGATCTATCACGGGGACAACACACATACGTTTTACTATTCTGTTGGGTACCCGATTGTCACTTACCTGTTTTCGGTAGCAATCTCGGACTACACAGTTTGGGAAGACGAATGGATTTACAACAATGACGCCGACACCATGCCGCTCGTATATGCCGTGTACCCGGACCTCTATGGCGCTTCCATGATTGACTGGGCAGTTATACCGCAGGCACTGACTGTTTTCAGTGATATCTTCGGTCCCTATCCTTATGCGACAGAGAAATACGGTCACTCTCACTTCGAGTGGGGGGGGTGTATGGAGCACCAGACAATGTCTTCAATGGCTGGAAATTGGTTTGGTTTTTGGGAACCGGTAGTTGTTCATGAGCTTGCCCACCAATGGTGGGGGGATATGATTACCTGTGAAAGCTGGGCGGATATCTGGCTTAACGAGGGTTGGGCGTCATACGCCGAGGCATGGTACTACCTTGAGACCGAAGGGCAGACGTCGTATCAGAACTACATGAATGGCATGGCATACGCCGGCAGCGGAACTGTCTACTGCGATGACACGACCAGTGTGAGTAGGATATTTCATGGCGGTCTCTCCTATGACAAAGGGGCCTGGGTCGTGCATATGCTGCGCGGCGTACTCGGTGAGGATAAATTTGCCGATTTTGTCTCGGACTATTACAATTCTGAGTACCAACACGGGGCTGCGACTACAGTAGAATTCCACGAACTGGTCGAGGTTACAACCGGGGTCGAACTGGACTGGTTCTTTGAAGATTGGATATACGGCGAATATCGACCCAACTACCATTGGGCGTATTGGACCGGACCGGTTGACGGCGGCGGGTACGAAGTTTATCTGCACGTTGGCCAGATTCAGACCAGCCTGCCACAGGTTTTCAGGACGCCGGTTGATTTTGTCTTTGGGTTTGCCTCGACGCCGGATGATACCGTCACGTTGGATTTGGGTGAACGGCTCAAAATGTTGCATCTGACCTTTCCCGATGAGGTGACTTCTGTTCAACTCGACCCGGCAGACTGGGTGCTGAAATATGAGACAATGGAGCCATGGGTCTTGACGATTGTTACTACCGATGATGACCTCAGCGACGGCGCCCGTGCTGCCGCTTATCTGGACACAGTAGAGGCCAGAGGCGGGTCCGGCGATCGTACGTTCTCGCTCAGTGATGGTGCCCTTCCGGCTGGTTTTACATTGAGTGGCGATGGTGTTATTAGCGGCCTGCCCGATGACAGCGGTCACTTTACTTTTACGGTAGCTGTCGATGATGATGTGCTGACCGAATCGTGCGAATACACATTTGTGCTCAACATAGCCTGGGCCAATACCGGGGTTGCTGGCGATGCCAACGACGATGGAAATCGCAACATTTCTGATATCACGTATCTCGTGAAGTATCTATTCGGCATCCCGCTTGGAGCGCCGCCACCGTCGCTCAACCAGGGCGATGCCAATGGTTCGTGTGAAGTCAACGTTTCGGACATTGTCTATCTGATTGAGTATCTCTTTGGTATTCCGACAGGTCCCCCACCTGTACCAGGTTGTGTGGAATAAGCGCCACGGACAAAATATTATCTCTGTATGATGCCCCCGCTGGCCGGGGGCATTTTTTATAGGATCTTGATTCCCCGGATTCGGATGTGTCCTGCCTGCATCTTTTTGTTGCCTTTTGCTACGCTCAGTGGTTCTTTCAATCAGTTGAAATCAGAGAACGATACATACTTACTACTCCGGGGTTTGCCATGCAGAGCGACGGCAGGATCCGAACTTTTCATATATTAACCTTTGGTTGCCAGATGAATCTGGCCGATTCCTCCACGCTGGCCGCTACTTTGACCTCGCGAGGGTTTTCTTGGGTTGTCACAGAAGAAGAAGCCGATCTGCTGATATTCAATACCTGCTCAGTTCGAGAGAAGGCCGAAGAACGCGTCTTTGGCCGTCTGGGAGATGTGGTGAGATTGAAGAAGGCCAGACCGCACATGAAGGTGGCTGTGGTTGGTTGCATGGCGCAGCGCCTGGGGGAGAAGCTTGTAGAGAAAGCGCCCCAGGTTGATTTTGTTCTTGGGACTGACCGAGTGTTTGAGTTGCCGGATGTCATAGCGGAAGGCGAGGGCGTCTCGCCGATCAATACCGCTTTTGGTCATGAGAATATCGATACTATCGAGCCATCAAGAGAGACACCGTTCTCGGCTTTTGTTACCATATCGCGAGGCTGCGACAACTACTGCACCTATTGTATCGTACCGTTTGTTCGCGGCCGAGAGGTTGCCCACTCCTCTGATGTCATAGTCGAATCTGTGAGAAAACTGGCCGCTGATGGTGTTGTTGAGGTCACGCTGCTGGGGCAAAATGTCAACAGCTATCGTCATAGCGAAATTGACTTTCCCGAATTGATGCAGCGATTGGTTGGAGAGACCGATCTGGCTCGCCTGCGTTTTATGACATCGCACCCCAAAGACCTCTCGAAGCATTTGCTTGATGTCATGGCCGGCTCTGATCGTATCATGCCTCATATTCATCTACCTTTGCAGTCGGGATCGAGTCGTGTACTGGAAGCGATGGGACGAAAGTATACGGTCGAGCACTATCTGGGAATAGTTGACTCGATCAGAGAGAAATTGCCCTATGTGTCGCTGACTACCGATCTGATGGTTGGTTTTCCAACTGAGACTGAAGAGGAGTACGATCAGACACTGCAGGTGTTGAGTACAGTTCAGTTTGATTCTGCTTTTAT
>DAOUUR010000272.1 GCA_030668045.1 bacterium | reverse complement strand
GTGCCTTCCCTCTGGGTAGCTAAGTTCGTCAAGCCTGACTTTTCCAGATACTTGTACTTTCTCCCGAAGAGTGCCGAGGGCTTAACGCACGATAATTGGAGAATAGTAAAAGGGTTCTTAGCGGGCGATCCGCAAGCTGAGAAATGGGCCAACCACTGGCCGGAGGACAAACTCGTTAAATGGGGAAAATCTTCCTGATTTAACGCTTCATCAGAGGGTTCTTCCGCCGACAGCCACTCAGCACCACCCTACTCCACCGCGGTGGCATCGAACAACGTCGGTGCGTAGCTGGCCCATGTGGTCGGATCGATCTTGTAGTGATACTTATGCCGACACTCGCCGCTGTTACAAGTATGCGGCTTGCGCTTTCCGGGGTAATCAAACGCCTTCCCACAAACCTCGCAGACAGCCTGCTGCCAGCTAAGCTTGGGGAGGTTGAGTTTGGATCGTTCCTTAGACATAGACCGACCATACGGCAAACACGCCACCGGAACAATTACTTTTCTTCGGTAAGAGTAGAATGTGACAAAGGTCGGAGAAGGTTATTCGACTGCCTTGAAGTACTTCTCTCGTTCAGGTTTCGGTACCGAGCCGGTGGGGATGTCCAGGATTTCAACTGTGAACCCGCGACTGCCTTTTATCGCGATAATATCGCCCACTTTCACCTGATAGGCAGGCTTAGCCTTGCGACCGTTTGCCTCGACCAGCCCGTTTCCGGCCAGCTCTTTGGCGATAGTGCGGCGCTTGACCACGCCGACTGTTGAGAGATAGTCATCCAGACGCATTAGAGTCGATTATCAACGAAGGTTCGCGCTTTGAGTTCCACTATCCATTCATCAACGAGCTTGCCGGTCTTATCCTGACGGGCCATCTCCTTGATGCGGTCGTAATCGGCATCCAGATCAAGTTGTTTCTCTTCCTGATATTCCAGCAGCTTCAGGATGTGCAAACCAAATCGGGAAGTGATCGGCCCGCGATATTCACCCGAAGTTTTCCAACCCGCTACCGCATCAGCAAACTCAGCCGGTAATTGATCAATAGCATACCAACCAAGCTCACCTTCCTTGGCCCGTGTTTCGTTATCATCGGAGTACGCTTTTGCCATCTCGGCAAAATCACCGCCATCACGAGCGACTCCAATCAAAGAATCGACCATGGCTATAGTCGCTGCTGAATCATCGCTCGAAGGCGCCACCGCCAGCAGTAGATGCCGTAGTTTGAGCTGCTCGCCTCTTTTGTCTTCGCACTTGATCACGTGATAACCAAACGGCGTACGGATCACACCGGAGATATCGCCGACCGACAGATTGAACGCCGCCCGAGCAAATTCAGGGACAACATCGTCACGGCTGACATACCCCAGATCGCCGCCATTGGCTCCGGTCCCCATGCTGGAATACTGGACCGCCAGGGTAGCGAAGTCGGCACCGTCGAGAATCATCTGCCGCAATTCCGAAATACGGTTCTTGACCGAATCTTCCACCGCCGGAGAGGGAGTAAAGGCTTTGAGAATGTGTGCCAGTCTGACGCCCTCAGGTTGGGCCGGAATAGAGTCCTTGAATTTCTCGTAGAACCCTTCAACCTCACGCCGCGACACCGAAACCGAATAGAGTTTCCTCTGGATAAACCGCTGGCGAAGTAGCTGATTTTCCACATCGGTACGATACTTTTTTCTCAACTCGCGAACATTCAGTCCTTCCGCCGCCAGGGCGTCGAGAAAAGCCTGCTCCGAATCGAAATTCCCGGCAATCCGGCTAACATGTTCGTCGAGAGCCTGCTCGATTTCATCCGGGCGGATTGTTATCGAAGTGTCCTGTCGGGCTTCAATCAAGAACAACTGTTCGGTGATCATCTGCTGGAGAACTTCATCCTCCAATTCGTGCAGTTCGTCCTCAGTGTTCACCTGACGCCCGCTCTGGAAGGCATATAATTGCACTTGAGCGGTTAACTCTGAGGCCAGAATTACGCGATCCCCGACCACCACAGCGATCTTGTCTACCACATCCCTCTGAGCTGTGGCCGTTCCCACTGCTACCAGAACCAGCGCCGCAAACAGCAGTCCGCATATCATTCGCTTCATTGATGATACCATCAGTTTTGGGTCGTATCCATTTCAGCGTACGTTTTCTCGTCTATCGTCTCCCAGAGGCGATCTTCATACACCTTTACCGAAGTGACTTTCCTTCGCTCTTCAAACCACTGTTGCAGAGCGGCTTCACTGCGCTCGGCTACAAATTTCTCGTAGATCAGTCGTTTCTGGCCAAGATAATCTTTCAACTGAGCGTCCAGTCTGTCTACAACATAGAAGATAGAGTGCTTACTAAAACTTGCCACCGGGCCACCTATGGCGCCAATTGGCGTCACCCAGGCAGCTTTGAATATCTCCGGGAACCAGGCTTCTTCGATATATTCCATATCGCCTTTAGTGGTGCGACGACCGGGGCGTTCGGTCAATTCGGTCGCTTTCTCCTTAAAGGCGGCCAGCGATCTGATCTCGTCCCTGAGCTTTTGCGCCTGCAATTCATCGCTCAAGAGAATTTCGTAGATGTGAACTTTCGCCGGCGTTGTAAACTCGTCGAGATGCTCGTCGTAATACCGTCGGATAGTCTCGTCATCTGGCGGCTCGGGTCTTGGGATTGAATCTGATTTCATCAGATCCGCCATGTTCAATTCCCTGAACAGTTTCAATTTCCTCAGGAATTCCGGCGAGATGTCGATGCTTTCGCGGTGTGCCTCAATGATCAGAATGTCGCGGGACTGCAGCGCAAACACAGTCTCGGTCAGACCGTCATAATTGTCGAAATCCGGACGTTGCTGAGGTGGTATTTCCCTGATCTGGGTGAGATATTCCATCAATGTAAGCTGACCACCTTCCCAACTGGCCAGCACGAGTTCTTTTTCGTCACGATCAAGCGCTTCGGTGTCAAAATCGTTCCGCGGCAAAGTCTCAAGAACCATCGGAGGATACATTTGCTCCCTTTTGTTCATCACATAGCGGCAGGTGACGGTGTCTATCCTGATGGTGTATTTCTCTCTCAACTGCTCGATATATTCCATTCCCAGTCGGCCCTGTTTCTGCTTGGTTACCTCGGCGGTCAATTCGTCTCTTGTTGCTTCAAGATCGGGACGCTGCGCGTTGGGAACCCTGTCAATGAGCTTGATGATATGAAAACCAAACTGGGTCTTTACCGGTGTTGAGACCTCGCCCGGTTCCAGAGCAAAAGCCGTTTGCTGAAATTCCTCAACCATCGCACCCCAGGTGAAATAACCGAGGTCTCCCTTATTCCGCTGGGCGCTGGGGTCAGTGGAGTAGTCGAAAGCCAACTTTTCAAAACTTTCACCCTGCTCAAGGCGACCCATAAGCATCTGGGCCGTATCGAGATTATCTACGAGAATGTGAGCAGCCCGAATTCGGAATTCCATACGATTGTAATAGTCGATCAACTCTGATTCAGTGGGCACAGCTTTGCTGAGCACATGCTTCTGGTACAAGGCATCAAGCAAGAACTTATCTTCGTTGAGCACGACCACCCTGGCCAGTTCTTCTGACTGGTCGAGTCCCACCTCGTAGGCAGCGTCAATGAGAAGCCAGGTATTAATCAGTGAATCAAGATGCGCTCGCTTGCCGTCAAATTCATCCTGGGCGCTGGTGAAACGGAACGTCCATATCGGAAAGCTCTCGTCATATTCCTGCTGTGTAACTTTGTGGTCACCAATTTCGGCAAAGACCTTCTCGCCTTCTTGTCCACAACCGGCCATAAGAAGGAGTCCGACCAAAATGGTAAGAATCAGGCAATTCGTTCTAGTATTCATAGTACTTTGCAGTCCTCCGGAATTTATCCCTTGATACTTCTCAACAGTTTCGTTTGTTCCTGAGATATGGAACGCAGGAGAATATAAGTAAACGCTCCCGATTCGCCAACATCTTTGTTTTGGAAGCAGTTACAGCGCCTCACTCCATGTCAGCTTCGAGATAGTCCTCTGTCTGGGATTGGCGCATCAACTTTTGGGAAAGCTTCTTTGTGAATTCCAGGGCTGAGTTCTCACCATAAACCTTCAGCATGTGATTCATAGCGATAACTTCTGATATAACCGTTATGTTCTTACCCGGCGAGATAGGCACCGTCACCAGCGGAATCTGAACACCCAGAATTGTGGTCAT
>DAOUUR010000090.1 GCA_030668045.1 bacterium | reverse complement strand
TACCCTTGAATGCGACATAATCGTCGATGCCATCTTCGGTACCGGATTCTCCGGCGCTCCGAAAGGTCTGTCGGCGGAGATCATCAAGTATATCAATTGTCAGGATGCTATTATCGTCTCGGTTGATATGCCTTCGGGATTGAACGCCGATAACGGCACGCACGAGGGCAGCGTTGTTGCCGCCGATTACACCTTTACGCTGGCGCAACCGAAGTACGGGCTCTACCTCTCCCCCGGTCGTGAACTGGCCGGAACTGTTTTTGTGGTCCCGATTGGCATTCCCGATGACGATGTCGCGAAGTTTGAGATCAAGGATGAGTTGATCACACACGACGCAGTCTCGACGATGCTGCCATACCGCAAACCGGATGGCCACAAGGGCGATTTCGGCAAGCTGATGGTGCTGGCCGGATCAACCGGGATGACCGGTGCCGCCGCTCTGGCCGGGAAAAGCGCTCTCAGGTCCGGATGCGGATTGTGCAAAGTTGCCTGCCCGATGTCGGTTCAACCGGTGCTGGCCACGAAGATGACCGAAGTAATGACCTACCCCCTCCCCGACGTTGCCAAAAAAGGCGCGCTGGCCCTGCGAGGACTTGGCGAAATCCGCGACCTTCTTAGCCAGCACGACGCGGTAGCTATCGGACCCGGTATCGGCACTCATCACGAGACCATCGAACTGATCCGGAGATTTATCTCCACCCTTGATAAACCGGCCATTATCGATGCCGATGGATTGAACGCTTTATCAGGTCATATAGATATCCTCAAGGACAGGAAAGCGCCTCTGATACTGACGCCCCATCCGGGGGAATTCCAGCGGTTATGGGATGGCGGATATCCTGAAGAATTTCATGACAGGATCGAGGCTGCTCGCCAGTTTGCTTCTACCTATGGCGTGATACTGGTTCTCAAGGGAAGCCCCACGATTGTGGCCGATCCCGACGGTCGTTGCTTTGTCAACCAGAGCGGTAATTCGGGGATGGCTACCGGTGGATCGGGCGATGTGTTGACCGGCATTATCGGATCATTCCTGGCGCAGGGGATGGCGGCTCTCGATGCTGCGATTGCGGGGGTGTTCATTCATGGTCTGGCGGGAGACATTGCCGCCAACGATCTCACCGAACGCGCCATGATCGCCGGCGACATAACCGACGCCTTACCGGAAGTGTTCGAGTTGTTGGAGTAATCAAAAATCCGCCTCCCGCCCGCCACCGGGCACACTCTCCACGATAGTTCCCAGCCCAAAGCCAATGCTGGTACGGTCATCAAGGCGGCCGACACCAGCACTCAGGGTGATAATCTGCTTCCTGCCAAGTCGAAAGCAAAATGATAACCCGATATCAAATCCGACCGTTGGCGAGGCGTTAGCTTCCGTCCAGTTGACATACATCAACGAAGCAGATACAAGCAGGTAGGAACTCTGCCAGCTCCCGGAGTTGAAGGCTATCGCAGGACCGATCATAGTAGCGTTTCGTGATTCGTCTTCGTTGCTGTGACGAGTGACATCGGCGAGGTAGCCCGCGTGCATTGCCACCGCCATCTGACCGTCCTGGGAATATCCTTTGTACAGGAAGGCCGTAATGCTGGGTACTACGGAAGTCAACTGTACTTTGCTTCTTGCTCCCACCACCCCGCCATAGGCGAGGCCGATATCTATCGACCGGCTTACAGAAGCACCGGCAGAAAACACACATCCTGAGCCCTCGGAATTGCCCATGAAGCTAACGTTGAATCCCATCGCCCGCCTGTTACGCTGCACATACTCACTCTGCGCCGATGCTATCGTCGGCAGGACAAGCATACTTGTGAGAATGGCAAAGAGCGTCAGTACTGCTCGAGTTTTCGATGCTGTCACGATCCACCCTCCAGACGAGTTGAGATGCGTATGTGAACTTAATCTACGCCAACATTGTCCGTATTGTCAAGGCGATATCGCGGGGATCGACCGGCAAAAAAAAGAGCGCCACCCGACGCTCTTGAGTCTCGTAGGGCAGCATCCCCGCGATGCTGCCATCTCACTATTCACTTCTACCTGTCAGCCCGCCGCGGCGGGTTGACCTACCGGCTTACCCTACCCTTGTTCTTTCGCGACTTTCTTGAGTTTGTCATTGGCAAAGATAGCGATATCGACACGACGATTGGCCTGGCGACCTCCATCGGTTTCATTTGATGCCACCGGCTGGGTCTCACCGTAACCCATGATCCGCAGCCGGGTCGCAATCACCTGCCGGCCGCTCAGACTATTCGCCACCGACTGCGCCCTGCGAAGCGACAGGTCAAGATTGTGGTCTTCCCCGCCGGTAGCATCGGTGTGACCTTCGATAAGAACTTCGGTGTCCTCATACTTATTAAGTATAACGGCCAGTTTGTTCAGGTTTTCCGTAGCCACAGGTTGCAGGTTCGATTTATCCACGTCGAAGAGTATCCCGGAATCGAAAGTGATCTTGATCCCTTCGCCGACGCGCTCAATCGTGGCGCCCTCAATATCTTTTTCCATCTCAGCCGCCTGCTTGTCCATGTAGTTGCCTATATAGGCGCCCGCCGCACCGCCAATGGCCGCACCGAGGATGGCGCCGACAGCCGTATTACCGGCCTTGTTGCCGATCAGGCCACCGATCACCGCTCCGGCGCTACCACCAATGAGCGCACCCTGATTTTTCTTCGACATACACCCGATAGAAACCGCCATCAGGGCCATAATCAATACAACTGCGATTGTTCTTTTCACAATATAACCTCCGTATCTTTATGCTATAGGTACATCACCGCATCGCCACTATCTTTTTTCTTAGCTCCGATGTCCAGATCAGTGTCAGTTTGCAGGAAACACTGACCTACTGGACTTAAGTTCATTGTAACAGTTTTCGTATCACGACTTCATCGCCAGTCACCCGTACACCAGGACATGCTTTGACCTTTAGAAGAATTTCCCTTGTCAGCTCTTCTCTGTTTTCCACAAATCTATCAATTCGGACTGTTCTCTTGCGACTGCGCACAAGAGTACGAGTCTGGGTCACCAAAACTGTCACGACGTCCCGGAAATCGATGATTCTGTTTAACGCACCGGCTCGAAAGATTTTGTCCTCGGTGATCACTATTCTGAATCGGATTGCATCTACAATAGCATAGATCACTATGGGTGATGCAGCCAATGCAAGCCAAAGTGTCTCCAAGCTGACATGGTCTTGTGTCCAGAGAGTTATACTCATGATATATGCTGCAGCGAACAGCACGGTATATGCCCAATTGAACCGCTTTCCGACAACGGAGTAACCGCCTGTCGTCACTCTATTCCCTTTGTCCATCTATAATCCTATCTACCGGGTACCTCGCCGGGCGGCTTGGGGCACCTGTTCAAGAAAAACAGGCATGCCTGCCTACCCCGCTGCTCCGTGGCACTTCTTGTATTTCTTGCCGGAACCGCAGGGACACGGATCGTTGCGGCCAACTTTCGGCATCTCGCGCTTCACCGTCCGTTGCTGCTTGCCCGCCTGGGATGCCTCGGCCATCGGACTCGCCGGTTGACCGCTTACCGGTGACGCCGCGCTTTTTGCCGCCGGTGCACCGACCGCCGCCAGTCCCATGTTGGTGGCATCGGCGTGACTGGTCTGCATCACCTGCTCGCGCCGTCGTTCGGCTCGTGATTTTTCGGGCACATTTACCTGCAGTTTGAAGACCAGATTGACGATCTCCCGATCAATCGTCGTCACCATCTTTTCAAACGCGAAGAACGCTTCCTTTTTGTAGATATCAATCGGCTTACCCATCCCGCCATGATACGCGCGCAACCCAATCCCGGCGCGAAGTTCCTCCACCTCAGCCAGGTGATCGCGCCAGTGACGATCAATTGTCGAAAGCACGGCGTACCGTTCGAGTTGCCGCATAGTGTCGTTACCGTAGGCCGTTTCTTTCTGGGTATAGATCGTAGTCACCAGCTTCAATACATTTTTCTTAAGCGATTCGCGGGTGAGAATTTGGATATCATCGTCCTTGAACTGCAGGTTGACCAGATAGATTTTACGGAGGTCTTCGGTGAAGTTTTTCAAAGCCCAGTTTTCCGGATACTCTTTTTCGGGGCAGTGCTCGTCGATCAACCCCTCCAGAGTCTCTTCCATCAACTCGACCACTTCGTCCTTAATCGACTCCCGATCCAACGCCGAGAGACGACGTTCATAAATCCATTTGCGCTGCACGTTCATAACATCGTCGTAGTCAAGTGTATGTTTCCGGATGGCGAAGTTCTGAGCCTCGACTTTTTTCTGCGCTCGTTCAATGGCAGCGGTTACCATCTTATGCGCGATAACCTCGCCATCCTCGACGCCGAGCCGATCCATAATCGCGCCCAGCCGGTCACCACCAAAAAGCCGCATCAGGTCATCTTCGATAGACAGGAAAAACAACGACGATCCCGGATCACCCTGCCGGCCCGCACGCCCGCGCAACTGACGGTCGATCCGCCTCGACTCATGCCTCTCGGTACCGATAATATGCAGCCCCCCCGCCTCGACCACACCTTCGCCCAGACGAATATCGGTACCTCTTCCGGCCATGTTGGTGGCAATTGTCACCGCGCCCGCCATACCGGCTCCGATAACGATCTCAGCCTCTCGTTGATGCTGTTTGGCATTGAGAACGTTGTGCGGGATGCCCTTGCGCTTGAGCATGCGCGCGAGAGTCTCGGAGACATCAACCGTCACCGTACCGACCAGAGTAGGCCGCCCCTTCTGGTGTTGAGCTATAATTTCCTCGACGATCGCGTTATACTTCTCCCGACGAGTACGATATATCTGGTCATTCTGATCTTCACGAATCACATCTTGGTTGGTTGGAATGACCATCACTTCCATCTTGTAGATATCGAAAAACTCCTGTGCTTCAGTCTCGGCCGTACCGGTCATCCCCGCCAGTTTCTCGTACATGCGGTAGAAATTTTGCAGCGTTATCGTCGCCAGCGTCTGCGTCTCCGCTTCAATCTTGACCCCCTCCTTGGCCTCAATCGACTGATGCAAACCATCGGAATACCGCCGCCCCGGCAAAACACGCCCGGTGAACTCATCGACAATCATCACCTTGCCATCCTCCAGGACATACTCAGAGTCCTTCTCATACAGGGAGTACGCTTTCAAGAGTTGATTGATGGCGTGGACTTTCTCGGAAATCTCAGCATGAACGCGATAGATTTCATCGGTACGTTTCTGACGTTCTTCAGTTGAAAGCGACTCGTCACCATCGAGTTCAGACAACTGCGTCGAAATGTCCGGCAGTATGAAGAGTTTCTGCTCTTCCGGAGTAAGCTGCGCCTGTCCTAAATCGGTCAGGGCGATTGAGTGCTCCCGCTCATCAATGTAGTAGTACAGGTGATCGTCGATCTCGTGGATTTTCTTTTCTCGCATGTAGGCCGACTCAACATCGGTCACCAGTTTCTTGATCCCCGGCTCCTTCATGACTTTGAGCAACCGTCTGTTTTTCGGCGCGCCACGGTTTGCCGACAGGAGAAGAGTGCCTATTTCGTAATCATCCTCGGCCTTTTCGGCGGCCAGAAGTTTCTCCGCTTTGGCGATCATATCATTGACCAAGGTCGTCTGTCTGCGAACCAGCGTATCGATAGTCGGTTTCATTTCGCGGTATCGGTTGTGAACTGATTGCTCCACTTGGCCGGAAATGATAAGCGGTGTCCGGGCTTCATCGACAAGAATCGAATCCACCTCATCGACTATAGCGTAGAAGTAGTTTCGATGAACGCGGTCCTCAGCCGTCTGCGCCATGTTATCACGGAGATAGTCGAAACCAAACTCGTTGGCTGTACCGAAAGTTATGTCCCGTTCGTACATGACGCGACGCTCGGCGTTGGTCATCTGGTTCTGGATCACGCCGACCGTCAGACCGAGATACTCGTATATTTTGCCCATCCACTCGCTGTCACGTTGGGCCAGGTAGTCATTGACCGTTACAATGTGCACACCCTTTCTCGACAGCGCGTTTAAGTATGTCGGCAGAGTAGCAACCAGCGTTTTTCCTTCACCGGTGGCCATCTCGGCAATTTTCCCCTGATGCAGCGCCATTCCGCCCATCAACTGAACATCGAAATGCACCATGTTCCATTCGGTCGGCTGCCCCACCACATCCCAGGTCTCACCCAGATGCCGCCGACAAGCCTCCTTGACGACGGCGAACGCCTCGGCCATGATATCATCAAGCGTTTCGCCCGCCTCAAGTCGACCCCGGAACTCATCTGTTTTGCCGATCAACTCCTCTTCGGAGAGACTCTCAAGCTTCTCGAAATGCTCGTTGATCACAGCAACGTCCGGTGTCATTTTCTTGGCATCGCGGTCGTGCTTGGTCCCAAATATCTTTGTAATCAGATTTTTCATTGTCAAATGCGAACAGCATTCCTTCTACGTTTTAAGTACATCTACCCGGCACCATCTAGAAAATTCAGAAGTGTGCATCAAGTAATTACGATACGCAAAACACCTCCAACAGGCAAACATTTAGCACCAGCCAGTTTGCGACAAATCACTTACCGGCCTACTATTCCACCAGCCCGCGGAGTAACTTGAGGTTCTCGATATCTTCGGCCAGATCTTCGCCCTTAGGAGTCTCAAGAATCATCGGCACGTTTTCCAGTCGCTTGTCATTGACGAAATTCCGAAATGCCTCCATCCCGATCTCCCCTTTGCCAATATGTTCATGCCGGTCTTTCCGGGAACCAAACTCCTTCTTGCTGTCGTTCATGTGGATGATTCTCAGTCGATCCAACCCAACTATCTCATCGAACTTCTTCATCGTAGCCCCGTATTCTTTCGGCTCGGTTATCGCGTACCCGGCTGCGAAAATGTGACACGTATCGAGACAAACGCCGATATGATCCTTATCCTCGATTTTCTCAATAATCCATGCCAACTGCTCAAAACTGTTCCCCAATACCGACCCCTGCCCGGCGGTCGATTCCAGCAACAGCGTGACGCTGTTGCTACCAAGCTGATCGAACAGCCGGTTGATATTCTCAGCAATTCTCCCCAGCCCGGCCTCCTCACCAGATCCTACATGCGCGCCGGGATGCAACACTAAGGTGGGGATTTTGAGCATCTCGCAACGTTCCATTTCTACCTTCAGGGCGGCAAACGATTTCTCGTAGAGAGTGTCATCGGGAGATGCGATATTTATCAAGTAACTGGTGTGAGAAGTAGCAACAGTAACACCGGTCGTATCGATAGCAGTCAAGAATTGATCGATGTCACTTGCGCCCAACGGCTTAGCCCGCCACTGGTTGCTGGATTTGTTGAACATCTGAATCGTGTCACAACCTGCTTGCTTGCCTCGCTCGACAGCCCGGAATGCGCCGCCGGCAATCGACTGATGTGCACCAAAAATCATGAGACCTCAAGACTACGGGTTTATGAATATGCTCTGAAGACCATAATACAAAATGTCACAACTGATTACAACGTCCGAGTCGGCGATCCGGTGGGACTGTCACCCCCGAAAACACCTCCAACCACCCAAAAAAAACCTCCCCAAACCCCAAATCCACAATTTTAGATGACTTTCCCTGACACCACCGCCCCCGATATTTAGTCAACAGGCGGAACTACCGCCGCCAGGGCTGGAACAAAGAGAATGGGGTAGAAAAAGACTCATGGAAGCTAACATCGTTATTAGAGACACCGGCGTAAGAGTAACCGATATTCTGGAGAAAATCGCAGAAGGGAATTCATTCGCTCAAATACTGGAGACCTATCCCGCCTTGACAACGGCTGATATCATGACCACCGCGCGGCTCTGTCTCGACTTAATCGAAAAACATATCTCTACAGAGGGGATTATTAAAATGGAAGGAACAATTAGAATCACCGCCCGAAGCGGC
>DAOUUR010000251.1 GCA_030668045.1 bacterium | reverse complement strand
TATCCGACGCAGTTTCGTTTTGGGCTTGGCGGTTACGGTCATGTGATCTTTTGACCCAGACGTAGCCAACCGCTTCAGATCGGGAATTACCCCCTCGGCGCTCTGATAACGCAACTCCGGATCCTTCTCAAGCAGCTTGGTGACAACCCGCTGGAGATCATCAGGAACACCCGATTTGTAACGCGCCATCGGTTCAGGCGTCTCAGAGAGAATGGCATAGAATGTGGCGGCCTCATACTCACCCTTGAAGGGTGCCGTGCCCGTTATCAGTTCGTACAGCAATACACCAAGTGAGAATAAGTCTGAACGTTGGTCAACTTTATTACCCTGAACCTGCTCCGGGGACATGTATCCCACCGTGCCCAGCGTCGAACCGGTTTGGGTCAGCTTGTCTGCTCCCTCAATAGTCGCCAGACCAAAATCGAGCAGTTTGGGGTGATTGTTCTTATCGAGAATGATGTTCGACGGTTTAATATCACGGTGGATGACACCTGCCTGATGAGCTTCATGCAGCCCTTCACATAGCTGAATCACCAGATTAACGGCCTGCTCCGGACTCAGTTCCTTGCTCTTGATGACATCATCCAACGACCGTCCCTCCAAATGCTCCATAGCAAAGAAAGGTCGCCCCTTAAACTCGGACACTTCATGTATAGTAACAATATTCGGATGTTTCAATGCCGCTGTCGCCTGAGCCTCACGCTTGAAACGCGCCCGGCAATCCTCGTCCTGGCACACATTCGACGGCAGGAACTTGAGGGCAACCTTGCGATGGAGTTCGGTATCCTCAGCCAGAAAGACCTCACCCATACCTCCGGCGCCAATCTTCTCGATAATCTGGTAGTGTGATACTGCCGTGCCCGCGGTCAGGGAAACGAATGACTGTGTCCGATCATCGTCTGACTCATTTGTTGTCATGGGCAAAAAACCTCAATCTTTAATGAGCTCTAATTACAAAAAAACAAATCTGCTCCACAATGCAAGCTAAACTCACGGGAATTCAATTGTAATCCAATCGTAGCCATGAAAATATTCGGCTATTCCATGTTATAAGGGGATATGTTTGGCGGCGCTCCACCTCGATCTGTCGTGATATAATGCGTTTACTAATCGTTATTATTCTGATTGGAGATTCGGAAATCTCGTTTTCGCATAAGTAGCATGACAATTAAAACAACCTTGAGTCATTTCAGAGTAAAGGCTGATAGCTGTCTTGAAATCGTTTGTATCTACTGCTTTTGATAGTTCATTTGCAGTACTATTAAATTCCCGATACAACTCTATATATCCTTTTGGTAGAAGTTTCATAAACTGCTTAATTTCCTTTGAGTTAGATTTCTGCCTGAAATTGGTATCTCTTATTTCTATGGCAATTATGGCAGAATGCATGACATCTCCTTGCACAATATATTCTAATAGATCCCCCATCAACCTTGTAAAAGTAGTCATCTCATGCAGCAGAACCGTCATAACGTTTTCAGGAAGTTGTAATTGCTCGGGATTGACATGGACAGAATCCTGAGTTTGGTTAATTTCTGCTACTGTCGCTAAGTTTACTAATAGCACTAATACAATTGTAACAATTGTTTTCTTTAGAAACATGCTTCACTCCTTCCCAAATTTATTATTCAATTGTGTTTTCGATTTGTTATTTCAAATTGTATTACTGTAAATTTGGTTTATTCTCAATGATTCAGAGCTTTCCCTTGGTTACATCGTGACAAGATTGTAACCACTTTTTTGATGCCTATAGTCGACTCCTAAATTCCATGTTCCTTCTCGTATTTCTCCATCAGCGCCTGAAAACGTGGGTGATCGCGGAGGGGGTCGAATCCAGGGTGAATCTGCACGAAAGTAGCATTCAAAGCTGATGGTATCGACAAGAGTGTGTCGAGAATATCTATCGCCGTGTCATACTCTCCGATCGTGATATTAACGATGCAGAGATCCCTTAGAAGAATTGTGCCGGAATACGCATCCTTCGTCCGCGGCAATTCCTCAATCGCTTCGCGTGCAAGTTCGATTGCCTCCTTTTTGCGCCCCAGGCCGGCATATGTCTTAGCCAACATCATTTTTGTGTCTTGATAATGACCCAGCACAGAATCGGACCGTAATGCCTTTTCCAGGCAGATCCGTGCGGAGTCAAAGTATTTATCGCTCTTATCTTTTTCTCCGGAGAAGTAGTACGTTGAAGCATAATTGTGGTAGTAGTCACCGCTGTCTTTGGCGGAACTGATAGTGTCGATTCTTCGCGTTTCTCTCTGAAGGGCCGATTCGAAATCACCCACAGATACGTCGAAGTGCCAAAACATGTACGGCATATTCGTTCGGCTTATAACGGTCTCCGCTTCAGCCAACACTGTCTTGGCGGTGGCAGTATCTCCCATGTAAAGACCGATCGATAAAACTTTGACTACCCACGCCCACGGGCAATCAGGGTCCATTGCAATAGCGCGGTTGCACTCTTCCAGAACTTCCCGACGTTTTCTGAGGGAGCTACAAATTGAAGTGAAATTATAGGATTTGGTGAGAGATGTGGGATCAAGCTTCAGGCTTTTCTTGAGATACTCGTATGCTTCCTCCCACTTCCCCTGCCGCCTCTTTACATAACCGACGGCGGCAAGCAAATCACTGTTATTGGGCTGATCCTCCAGGGCCATATTGAATTCCTCAAGTGCCCGCTCATAGTTTCTTCCACTGTAGTAGTAGTAGTAACCCAGCGCCAGATGACCTTCCGCCAAATCTGGGATGAGCCTCATGGCTTTTTCAGCGTATGTCCTCGCTAACTCAATCCTCCGAGGAGACGGGTCGGTTCCCGTCCAGTAAATGTAGGAATGCAGGTGAGACAAATCTGCGTACGCCAGGGCGAAGGATGAATCAAGTTCAATAGCTTTGTTAAACATCTCTTCGGCATGCAAGCGATTCTCATCCCGGTTAACAAAATCACGGCCTTTGAGATAATAGTCATATGCTTTCAGATTATCGGTTGGCCAATTCGTAATGGCCGACTGTTCTGAACCGAGCAGCGTCACATTTAAGGCTTCGGCAATCTGCGATGCAATATCAGACTGAATAACGAAAACCTGTGTCAGGGATCGCTCATAGTTATTGGCCCACAAATGCCTGTCTTCAGATACCTTGATCAACTGAGGAGTAATTCGAATTCTATCTATATCGCCTGTCTTATCCCACCTGATTGTTCCCTCCAGAATGTAGTCTACACCAAGCTCACGACCGATATCCCGAAGACTTTTACTACCCCCTTTATACTGCATAGCGCTGGTTCGCGAAATAACCCCGAGTCCTGTAAACCTGGCCAGTCGGGAAGTGATTTCGTCTGTAATCCCATCGGCGAAGTATTCATCCTCCGGTGAACCGAGGTTTTCAAATGGCAGCACGGCCAGCATCTTGCGCTCCTGAGTCGAGGACTTTACTTGGGCAGAATCGTCAGCTGGCCAATCACTGATCCCAACCACAACCAGAGCCGCAATGACAACAAAACCTACTATTGCAAAAGGCCACGTGCTTTTTTGCTTCGTCGGTGCCACCGCTATCGAACTCTGAGTGGGAGCGATCAAACGCTTAAGATCGCTGATAACACCATCGGCGTGCTGGTAGCGCAGAGAAGGGTCCTTCTCCAACAATTTTGACACCGTGCGTTGTAGTTCATCGGGGATGTCAGATTTATATCGAGCTAATGGTTCCGGGTTGTCCTGTGTGATAGCCTTCAGGGTTGCCGCTTCGTTGTCTTTCTCAAACGGTGTGCGGCTGGTAATCAATTCATAAAGCACAACACCAAGTGAGAACAGGTCCGAACGATGGTCAACTTCTTTTCCATGCACCTGCTCGGGGGACATATACTGCACAGTTCCGAGTGTCGAACCAGTCTTAGTGAGATGTTCTCCTCCCTGAATTGCTGCTAATCCGAAATCGAGTATCTTCGGCCGCCCGTAGGCATCAATGACAATATTGGACGGTTTGATGTCTCGATGGACAACCTTCTTATCGTGTGCAGCACCCAGTCCGTCACAGACCTGTATTGCCAACTCGATTATCCTGTCAATGCCAAGTTCTTTCCCCTTCGCCAAGTCGCGCAGCGATTGACCCTCTACCAGTTCCATCGCAAAGAAAGGTCGTCCATTATGCTCGGCGACTTCAAAAATCGTGACGATGTTCGGATGATTCAACTTGGCTACCGCTTGCGCTTCGCGCTTGAAACGCTTACGATAATCCTCATCCTCACAGAGATGAGGCGGAAGGAACTTCAGGGCAACCTTGCGATCCAGTTCGGTATCCTCAGCCAGATATATCTCGCCCATACCACCGGCGCCGATTTTCTCGACTATCCGGTAGTGCGACACCATCGTACCCTTGGTCAGCACAACTGTTGATCTGGTATTGTCATCGTCATGAGTATGGTCATTCATGGGCGACACTCCGTACCAATCATTCGGTCATCCTCCCCACGGAAGTGACCATTCTCATAATAGGGATGTCACAATACCGGCGCAACCAGTATCTCCGGTAGCCCTCTTCAGTGCGGT
>DAOUUR010000515.1 GCA_030668045.1 bacterium | reverse complement strand
CATGGGAAGCGGGAGGATACATGTCATGGTTGATGTTGTCCAGAGGACTCGGCTGCTGTATCGTATTTCCGTAAGGAGTGCTCATCTGAGTGTCACCCCAGCGTGCCGACTCAGCGACAATGGCCTTGTCTATCATATTGGCAATGCTGAGGTAGCGATTCTGAGAGGCAGCAACACTAAGAGCTCCTTCGTTGAAACAGTGCTTATAGACACGGTCGGCGAAGAGAAGTCGAAACTCATCGCTGGTGCGCATTGACTGAAAGACATTGCCTGCTCCACCAGTTCTGTTGATTCGGGATGCGGCGAGGTTGTGCTTGTCGAGCACAATCTCCTGGTCCCAGACGAAGAAGCGATATCTACCGTCTCCGCTGACGGCATTAACAGCAGCATAGCCATTGTGGTGGGGCCAGTCCTCGGCGTCTCCGTAGAAGTGAAGTAGCATGTAGTCGGCGAAGTTTTCTACGTCGAGATAGTCCTGAATCCGCGAATAACCGTCAGGCGTAGCCGGGCTGATGTTCATCATGGTATTCCAACGGGCATTGGGATTGGACAGGTCCTCGTTGATTTCCCAATCCTCAGGTTCGCCTCCGAGGTGGTCGGCGAAGAAGTCGTCTGCAAGACGATCAGTTAGGTTGTGGAGGCCAAAATAGAGGCCGTTGACATAAAGGTGCACAAAGTTTCCATAACTTGAAGGCTGGCCCATATCACGTAAACTTTCCTTCATCCAAACGTCACGGATATACTGTGAGTCATTGGGGCGATAGCGGCTCGGATCCCAGGAGACAAGGCCCCACGAATCGGTAAAGGAGGCGCGAAGGATGAGTTGGTTGAATTCATCCACCGGAGATTCGGGGAAGAGCGGGTACTTAAGCTTGGCCGGCCCGTACTCGGAAGTAAAGGTCAGGCGCAGAGAATGTTTATGCATACGCTGGAAATAACGACTGGCATTGCCATGAACTTCGATTTTACAGTATTCCTGAAATCCATCGGAACCGTCGGGAAGGATATATTCTACCGAACATTTGCGTTCCCAGCGGTCGTAGGAATTGGAGTAGATACCGTTGGTTTCATTATCAGTAATGAAGTCCTCAGGTAACATCGCAATGGAAACAGTCGGTATGTCAAGCAAGGCTTCACGGACCGAGTATCCCGGCAGAGTATTATTGACCACTCGCGGATCCATCTCGTAATCAGATGGGATTTTGCCCGTGATATAGAAAACTTTAAATCGGTGTTCTTCTCCCCAATCGCTTGGCCAACCAGGCGGGTATTTCGGCTGCTCAATTACATCGTCGAGAAAAATATAAGTATGAGTATCCACATTGCTGGATAACCAGCCAGGCTTGATTGCAATCGCCCGCAAACATGTAGTCCTGCTGATGGCGATAGGGGCGGTATAAACCATGCCACCCTGAGCCCGACCGGAAGTGCTATAAGGCTCAGAGCCATCGAGCGTGTAGTAAATCATGACACCATCTGTTTCAGTAGCGATTGTCACATAAAAAGGTTCATCATAAAAACCGCGTTTGTGGCTGAATTTCGTGTCAGCCACCTCGCCCAAGTAACCACCTGCATTTTGAGTTGCAGGGCTGGGGCTTGTAAAAAGACGCCACTCTTCGCAGGCATCAGGATACCGCCCATAGGAAATGTCTGTCATCTGTCCGGAATAAATTACGCTGTCAATTAGAGTTTGCCCGTCTTTGTCAAACAGGCCGATTTCTTCACCATCGGCATTAAGCTTGAAATTGGTGTGCAGGCCAGAATCTCCAGTGTCATTGTCAGCCCAAATAAGTAAATATTGTCCACTTGTAATGGCGGTCATAGCCGGATTATTATTAGGGATTTGCCACTTGGTTGGAAAAGACAAGTCATCCGTCAAATACATACCGCCGACATTGATGAGATTGGAACCAAAGTTATGGATTTCGATCCAGTCATCGTATTGTCCCTGCGGATCCCGAATAGAATCGCTGTTTGAAGCCATGAACTCATTGATTACCAGAGAAGTGTAATTTTGGGCTTTCACGGGATTGATTGAAAATATTGCTAACACCAGCACAAATAATGTAATTTTTGCACATCCGGGCATATTGTTGAAACCTTCCTCAATAGTAGTCTGGGATAACGATGGTCAAATTTTATTATCTATAAGTTAATACCATTGTAACATAAAAAGGGCAATTTTTCGATCAGTAAAACGATATTCGGAACTTTTTAACTTCATTTATTCCTATGAT
>DAOUUR010000238.1 GCA_030668045.1 bacterium | reverse complement strand
TCTGTCCGATCGTAAACACTCTCCGGAATTCAAGACAGCCGTCAATTACTGGTATCGCCACTGGGTCGAGCTGTTCTGGCCATTGTATCCCGGTTTGATTCTTACCGAGGCAATCACCGGTATGCCAATCGGTTCGGTGGCACTTCTTCAGTTGCCGGTCGGCCTGTCGATGGCGGTGGTCGGCTTCTTCTTTTTCCTGCGGCGGATCGAATACCGTCAGGGCGGTTCATCGGCGACTATGGCCTCGATTTTGGGCATTGTTCGATCGATCTGGCCGATCTTGCTGGCGATTGTGATTTATGCCGTCTTCAGGATCGAATTATCGCTGGCCATACTTGGAGCCGTAATCGTGTTGATAATTGTGAAACGACCGAACAAAATGGTTCTGTACAAATCGGTCGTCACCGGTTTTTCATGGAAACTTATCCTCCTGATATTTGGGGTCCTCTCATTTCAGAAGGCGCTTGAAATATCGGGGTCGATAGATTCAATCACCCGTCTGGCCACATCCAGCGGCCTTCCAACCGAGGCGATCATTTTCGTGGTCTGCTTCACCGTTGGCCTGCTCACCGGAGTTGTGGCGGGCTATGTTGGCTTGGGTTATTCACTGCTGGCCGGACTTCTGTATCAACCGGAGATCAGACCGGGCTTGATCCTGGTGGCCTATCTTTCAGGCTATCTCGGAGTCATGTTGTCGCCTTCGCACCTCTGTCTGATTCTCACCAACCAGTTTTTTGGAGGGAATCTTGCTGTATTATATAGAAAGATTACACCGGCTTTTCTTGTTGTGGCGGCCCTGGGATTGCTTCTCTATCTCTCCGGTTGGCCGCAAATCTTTCGGTAGACATGCAGACGTGTTATAAGTTGTTGTGAGACAGGTGAATAATTCAAATGGCCGGCAAAAAATGCTGGAACTTTTGGTACGCCTCTGGGTACTATAGGTAAATTGACGAAAAGGAACGTATGGCCAAGCAGACCGAAAAAGATATCGACTATGCATTAATGAGAGCGGTCCAGAAGGGTGACGTGGTGGCTTTCAACGAGATCGTCAATCGTTACAAGGGTCGCCTCATGAATGTAATCGGCCGTATGGTTTCCTCACAGGAGGAAGCCGAAGATATCGTCCAGGAGACCTTCATTCGCGTTTACCAGCACCGGCAGTCGTTCAATTTCAAGCACTGTTTTTCCACCTGGATTTACACTATTGGTCTCAATCTGGGACGCAACGAACTTCGCAAGAGGAAAAGATTCAAACACTACGAGATAACGGAAATGGAGGGGAATGAGGCAGAGTTTGCTGTCGATCCCAAGATTCCCAGCCGCCTCCCACAGGTTCTCAACGCTGCGATCAAGGAACTGCCGGAAAAGTATAAGACGGCGTTCCTGCTTCGTGACGTTTCAGAGATGTCATATGAGGACGTGGCGGTGGCTCTTGAGGTTCCCCTGGGTACGGTCAAATCGAGAGTAAACCGTGCTCGCATGATGCTGAGAGACAAGTTACAGCCACGAAAGGAGGAGTATAGTGCGCTGTCGAAAAGTACGCTCCTACCTGTCAGCTTATTGTAGCGACGAATTGACAGGACGGCGCCAAGTAGCAGTAGGTGAACATCTGGCAGGGTGTTCTTCATGTCGGGAAGAGGAGGCAGCGTTTAACGCTGTGAATCTGGCCGGCAAGCACCTGCCAGGGTTTGAACTCTCGGATGATTTCAATACTCGCCTGCTCAACCGGATAGCTCGGGAACGTTTTGCAGAAACTCGCACTAAGGCTTTCCTGCCCAAACGCGCACCACTGGTGGCGTGGGGGAAAGTTGTGCCCGCGATTGTGACCACCTTCGCGGTAGTGCTGGTTGGAATATTCGCCTTCCTGCCGGGTGAGGATAACAGCGGTAATTTTGCCGATGCTCCCCGGACTTCTGATGACGCGCTCTATCTGACCGTCCAGCCAACCAACAATCCTAACATGGCGGTTAAAATGCATAAGGATTGGACGCTGAGCGAACAGATGGCTCGGGCCGAACGGATAAATCGGATTACCAGCCGGATCACTCCGGTAGGAAGCTTCGGATCGGCTAACTATCGGTATCAAATCACCGGCACCAACGTCAGCGCGAGACAACCGACTGCCCCTTATGTTGACAATTTCTACCGGGTTCGACCGGTGGTGAGGGTCTATCAGTCGACTGTGTCGTCCCAGCCGAGGGAGGAAAAGAGTACGTACTAAAATGCTAACTAAAATTGCCACGACCGCCTTGAGATTTCTGCTGACAGTATCCCTGGCGGTCTTTTTTTCCGGCCCGGTTCGGGCTGAGGAATCATCGCTGGCCGATCTGGAATCCGGCTTTGCCGATCTGGTCTATCGACTGTCCCGATCTGTGGTAACGGTCGAGTCAACGCGACCGGTCAGTTCAGCACTTGCCGGTTTGCCCCACGGTGAAGCGGTTCAAAGCCAGATATCTTCCGGTGTCATCTATGATACGTTGGGACATATCATCCTCGAAGCTTCGTCGGTAACCGGAGTCGAAGCGCTCTACGTCCGTTTCGAGAATCATCTTCTCGCGGCCAGACTAATTGGGATCGACTATCAATCGGGTCTAGCTATGATTGATGTTGGCCGTCGGATCGGTGTGCCTGCGGAGTTGGTTGACCAATATGGTTGCGCCGGACGCATGATAATTGTAATTGGCAATTCGTTCGGCCTGCAGGCGTCCCCGTCGATTGGTTTCTGTGCTGGTTCACGACCCGATGGTAACATCCAATTCTCCGGTGCTCTGACTTCTGGTTTGGTCGGGGGTGGTTTGTTCGATCTCTCTGGACGGTTGACCGGAATTGTGGCTGGCAATGCCGGAGAGGGCGATGTCCGCACTGTTGGTTCCGCCGTGCCTGCGCACAGGATTCCGTCTATCGCAGAATTTCTGCTGGCCCATGGGAATCGTCAGGCTGGATGGGTTGGTATCACGACCACCGACATTGAAATTTCCCCCGGTATAGACATCAATCCCCCCATTCTTTTTGCCAGCAAGACAAGCAACAGGATGAATGTCATTGACAGGGCTTTGCACGTGGACCGGGTAGTTTCGTTCTCGCCTGCCGAGACAGCTGGGCTGAGACCGGGTGATCTTATCTATGCAATCGATGGCCGGCGTCTCTATTCCGCTACAGACCTGATGAGCATGGTTCTGAAATCCGGTCCCGGGACGAAATTCAGCGTCAGCCTGGTTCGTCAGAACGACCTGCTCAATTTTCCCCTGACGGTCGGTCGTCGCCAACTGATCTCATCGGTTCAACCGGCAGGTTCTATCGGCAGCGGGTCGATCAACGCCGCCGAAGCTGATTCACTCACGCGGAGCATTCGAACACTTCGACAGATGATCGACCGTCTCGAATACCGCCTTAACTCTCTGAAGTGACAAGTTTTAGCTTTCTTTTTGCGGCCGAATCCCCAATTATGGATTGATGAGCTGCGATTTCGATAGTGCCCGCTTTAAAAGCCTGATCGATACCATTGATCCGGGCGATCATGCCAGACCCAGAGTCCTGGCGATCTATTCAGCAGCCATTGCGATATCGGACAAGCAGGTACTCGATCAAGCGATCAAGACAGCGCGACGGTGTGATATCGACAGGCAATCACTTTACGAGATTATTCTGCAGTCGTATCTTTTTCTCGGCTTTCCCCGAATGCTGGAGGCGGCCGATCACTTCGATCAGCACTTCCCGTCAGAGAGGCAATCTGAACCGCCTGAAAAAATATCGCCCGATGAAGCTGATCGGTGGTATGGAGACGGTCTGGCTCTATGCCGGAAGATCTACGGGACCAACTATCAACGGCTGGAGGCAAGAGTATCTTCGATGGCGCCGGAAGTTTTCCGGTGGATGATTATCGAAGGGTACGGCAAGGTTCTCTCACGCCCTGTCGTCGATATTGTTGACCGCGAATTGTCAATCATCGCTTTTCTTATTGTCGAGAATCGGCAACGCCAGCTTCATTCCCATATCAAGGGGGCTATCAATGCCGGAGTTTCGCCCACTCTGCTGCGACAGGTTGTCGACGACATCGGGTTCGCATCGGAGGCGGGCCACCGGTCATCTCTTGAGGTGCTGAAACTGCTGGGGGTCAGTTGATGCGACGGCTCAGACGAATCGTGCTCTCGTTCTTTACCGGCATTGTGCTGCTGGTTGTCTCTGTCGCTCTCTATCTTTTTGTTTTTGGCGGCCTGGAACAGGTACTCAATCGACAGCTCAGACAATTTGCCGGTCCGCAAAACAATCTTGAACTGTACATTGGCAAGATCAGCGGGGATTTTCTCTCCGGAATTGAACTTGAGAATGTTGCCGTACACTATGTCGATTCATCGACCCAGTACCTGATTGCCGAGATACCGCGACTGGAAGTAGCGTATTCTATCCGTAATCTTTGGAACAAGAACTACATCCTCAGCTACCTGCATTTGGAGTCTGCCGCTCTTACCCTGAGGAAAGATTCTGAGGGGCGTTGGCTCTTGCCTACCGTCTCTTCAACAGGCCAATCGAAACCTGCCGGTGTGTTGCCACCTCTCGCCGCTGAGAAACTATCGGTTACCGATTTCAGTGTCCGCATTGTCAAGCAGGACGATACGCTGACTTTTGAAAACGTGAACTTCTCTGCCGCGGTGAGAGCAGAGGCAGGCACCTACGCGGTCAGTCTTGATCGATTTGAATTCGAGTCCAATGAAGAACGGATAGTGCTGGACGCCGCCGAGGGGAAACTCACATACGCCGAGAAGAAATTGATATTCCAGGACTTGTTGATAGTC
>DAOUUR010000179.1 GCA_030668045.1 bacterium | reverse complement strand
TGTGAGTCGAACTGTCTTCTTCTATGAAAAAACCACGTTTGACGATGTTGTTCCGGACGGAGTCGGTCCGTTCTACAAGAAAATCAAGACGAGACTAGTCGCTACGGCGGAAAGCGATACCGACGGCCTCTATGAGATCAGTTTGCCGCCGGGCGACTACTCCGCCTTTGTGCAGGAGAACGATCTGTACTATGCCAACGGTTCAGACGGCGACGGCTACATCTGGCTGGTAACGGTGTCTCCCAGTGAGACAACTGAGTTCGTAATCGAAATCACGCACGCTGCTTACTTTTGAGAAACTTGTTCCAGACTGTGACCGGTCACTTTGGAGCGCCACTACCTGATGCATCTTGAAGTCCACCGCATAGACCCGACCCGTCGCAACGATTTCTACCGTGTCCACTCGGCGATCAACGACGCCGCTTGCTGTTTTTGTGTGGCGTGGTGGGTGCCGACATGGGATGGCTGGTCGGATCGACCACCGATCCGCAATCGGGCGTTCCGGGACAAGCTGTTTGATCGTGGCGAATACGATGGCTATCTACTATACGATGACGGCAAACCGGTCGGTTGGTGCCAGGTCGGACCGCGCGACCGGCTGGAAAAACTGGTTGCACAATTCAACCTCTCCCCCGATCCGCAGAGTTGGGCCATCACCTGCTTTCTAATCGCGCCAGCATATCGGCGACAGGGCTATGCCTCTTTCATGCTTGACGAGATTTTAACCGACCTGAAAGCGCGCGGTGTCAAACGTATCGAAGCTTTCCCCAAACGTGGCCAAGACCTGTCGGAGGGAGATATGTGGACCGGGCCGGAATCGACCTACCTTAAGGCAGGATTCAAATTGGTCTCCGATAATCCGGAGAAACCGATGCTTGCTCTCGTTCTCTAGATCAACCGACCACCGCTTTTACGGCCAAACCGATTAATATTATCCCCCCGGTGATACCGGCGATCCGGCTATATTTGATACCGAGCGCCCTGCCGAAGACAAGACCAACAATCGTCATGCCCGCCGCAACCACGCCGATCACTATGGTCGGCAGAAAAATGTTCGTTCCGACCAGAGCCAGGGTAAATCCGGCCGCTAACGCGTCGATCGATGTAGCAAACATCAGGATCAAGAGGCAGGCGCCGCGAGTAGGGTCACCTTTCCATTCACGTTCCTGTGGCTTGAATTGCTCCCAGATCAAACGCCCACCAATGCCAGCCAAAATAATCGCTGCCAGCCACGTACCGAGCGACCCCACCCAGCCCGAAATATACCCGCCAGCCAGCCATCCGATTATCGGCATCCCGAACTGCGCGAAACCAAAGTGAAACGACAATCGAAAAACGGTCCAGCGGTCCAGCACCCCCAGCTGAATTCCAACCGCAATCGCCACCCCAAAAGCATCAAAAGCCAGCGCAAAGGCAAGTGCAACAATATTGGTAACGTCCAACGTGACTCCTTAATCCTCGTAACTCGTTGTGGCTTCGACGACTAAACAACGTTTATCGCGATCCGCACATTGGCTCTAATTGAAAAAATAACCTAATCCGACACCACTCGCCACTATAAATTAGGGGGAACCAATTTGGACGGAAAATGTTCTAATCAATACTTTACAAATAAGTATTGTTTTCGTATGGTTCTGACCGAGAAAGTGGATGACTCGATTATTGGTTTGTTATGAGAATATCATCGATTGAAGAATATGGTCTTCGCTGCCTGCTGGCTCTAGCCCGCAAGGGTGAAGACAGCCAGCTCACAATTCCGGAAATTGCCCGATTGGAGGGTCTGTCTGCTTCGTATGTCTCAAAGCTGCTGTCGATTCTCCGCAAGAGCGGCCTGATATCATCGGTGCGTGGTCGAACCGGCGGGTTCCGCATCTCGCAACCAGCTGAGCAGATCAATCTTCTGAAAGTTCTGACTGCTCTTGGCGGGCCGTTGATCGATCCCGATCACTGTGCCAAGTTTTCAGGCCAGCGGCAAACATGTATTCACGTATCCAATTGCTCAGTCCATCACGTTCTCGCGGGCTTAGCTGGTTATGTGGGTAATTTCCTTAGCCACACGACGCTGCAGAGCATTCTCGACAATGAACAGATGGATCACGTCCAGCAAATAAAATCGATGGTCAACATACCAGACCCGATCTTGCCTATGCACTCGACGCGGAATCTATTGAAAACGAACGATCGGCAAAAGGTCGATGCGACAAACCCCAACCGTAACAAGGAACGCTCCAAATGAATCTAAAACCACTTCTGGATATTGAAGACATTCATGTTGAGATCGAAGGCAAGGAAATTGTCCGCGGCATCACTCTTAAGATATTCCCCGGCGAGACTCACGCCATCATGGGACGAAACGGTTCGGGCAAGTCTTCCCTTGCAAACGCGCTGATGGGTCATCCCAGCTATCAGATCACACGCGGGAAGGCATCACTTAACGGACAGAGTTTGCTTGATCTATCCGCCGACAAACGTTCGCGCGCCGGATTGTTTCTGGCCTTCCAGTATCCGATGGCAATACCGGGCGTAACTGTGGCCAATTTCCTTCGGACAGCAGTCAAAGCCCGCCGTGGCCCGGAGGCCGACATGTCTGATTTTCGGAAGTTGTTCAAAAAAGAAATGGATGCTCTTGCCATCGATCATTCCTTTGCCACCCGCTACCTCAATGATGGTTTCTCCGGCGGCGAGAAGAAGCGAGTGGAGATACTTCAGATGGCGATGCTTCAGCCGACGATGGCTCTGCTGGACGAGACCGACTCGGGCCTTGATATCGACGCCCTCAAGACTGTTTCAGAAGGTATCAACCGATTCCGGAGCGACGACACGGGTGTCCTGATGGTCACCCATTACCAGCGCCTTCTCAATTACGTCAAGCCGCAGCATGTGCATGTCATGATAGGTGGCCGCCTGGTGAAGTCCGGCGGACCCGAGCTGGCTCTCAAGCTCGAAGAACGGGGCTACGACTGGGTGGAAGAAGAACTGAGCCGGTCGGCTGGAGCGTGAACGTGTCTGATTCGAGAAAAAAGCGGAACAACGATCTCTCGGCCCTCAACACCGACTATGCCACCCGGTACGGGTTCCACGATCCAGTCAATTACTTCCATAAGGGCGCTAAAGGCATCAACCACGAGGTGGTTGAGATGATATCGCGGATGAAAAAAGAACCGCGCTGGATGACCGACCGTCGCCACGAAGCGCTCGATATCTTTCTCGCTAAACCGAACCCAAAATGGGGTAACACTAAGCTGATCGGCGAGATTGATTACGATAATATCTACTACTTTATGAAGCCAATCGAAAACCAGCAGACAAGCTGGGACGATGTCCCCGAGTATATCCGTAAAACTTTTGACAAACTCGGCATCCCCGAAGCAGAGAAGAATTTCCTTGGCGGTGTTTCCGCCCAGTACGAATCGGAAGTGGTCTATCATTCGATGCGGGATGATCTCAAGAAGCAGGGCATTGTTTTTCTCGATATGGACACCGGCCTGAAGGAGTATCCGGAGATCGTAGAGAAGTACTTCGGAAGCGTCATTTCGTCTGCCGACAACAAATTTGCAGCGTTGAACACTTCGGTCTGGTCGGGCGGCTCTTTTTTGTATGTCCCGCCGGGTATCGATGTCAAGATTCCGTTGCAGGCATATTTCCGAATCAATGCCGAGAACATGGGACAGTTCGAGCGAACTTTGGTTATTGCCGACAAAGGGTCACGCGTACACTACATCGAAGGTTGCACCGCGCCGATCTATTCGACAAACTCGCTGCACTCTGCAGTCGTTGAATTGATTGCTCTTGAGGACGCCTATATTCGCTACACGACAATTCAGAACTGGTCGCGAAACATATACAACCTCGTAACCAAACGGGCGTCGGCTTACAAGAATGCAACGGTTGAGTGGGTCGATGGCAACCTCGGTTCGCGCCTGACTATGAAATACCCCTGCATCCAACTGTTGGGCGAGGGCGCTCGCGGCGAGATACTATCGGTCGCCTTTGCCGGAATTGATCAGCATCAGGATGCCGGCTCCAAGGTCATTCATGCGGCCCCGAACACATCCTCACGGGTAACGTCAAAATCAATCTCGAAAGACAACGGTCGTTCGTCGTATCGAGGTCTGGTCAAGATTCACAAGAACGCTGCCAACGCGAAGGCATCGGTTGAATGCGACGCCCTCCTCATTGGAGGGGAAGCCCGCTCGGACACTTATCCGACGATGGAAATTGATAATGATCAGGTTAAGGTCGAACATGAAGCCCGCGTCTCGAAAGTTGCCGAGGAGCAGCTTTTCTATCTGACCAGTCGCGGCCTGACTGAAGATGATGCCCGCCTGCTGATCGTCAACGGCTTTATGGAACCCTTCACCAAAGAATTGCCGCTGGAATACGCGGTCGAATTGAACAGATTGATTGAGCTTGAGATGGAAGGCTCGGTTGGCTAAGAAAGATACAAAACCAATGAACGATAAATCTGACAACAATGGATTGATCCCCGATCTGTCGCCTGAATTGAAGCAAGGTTCCGAATGGTTGCTTAAGAAGCGACGCGCCTCCCGCGATTCGTTCAACGACACCCCCCTCCCCCCTCGCGGACTGCATCTCTGGCGCTACACTGATCCTCAGAAGTTTATCGGTATCTCCGGTGACGCAACCGATAGCATGCAACCGAACCAGATCAATTCCGACCTATCAGAAAGCGATATCCCCAAAGGCGTGATAATCTCTTCGCTGTCTGACGCAGTGGAGAATCACCGTGATATCGTCGAGCCGCATCTCTATCAACTCATCAATAGTAATACCGGCAAATTCGAGGCACAGAACGGCGCTCTCTGGGACAAGGGTCTTTTCATCTTTGTTCCCTCCGGTGTAACGATCGACAAACCTCTTCACTTCCAGCACGTATCGTCAAGCGTCGGATCGAGCTACTACCCGCGATTGCTAATTGTCGTAGAGAACAATGCCGAGCTATCGGTAATCGATGAGCACCTCGGAGCAGAAAACAGCAGCGATGCTCCTTACTTCTCCAACGGTGCCGTTGAGATATTTGGATATGAAAACAGCCGCGTTCGCTACGCAAATCTCCAGGAACATTCTGCGAAAGCCCACACTTTCTTCACGCATCGAGCCAGACTTGGTCGTGGCGCTAACATACTGACCGCTACCATGAGTCTTGGGGGGCTTCTATCAAAACAGAACTATGGCGTTATCCTCAATGGGGACGGCGCCGAGAGTAATATGTATGGCCTGGCGTTTGGGTCCGGACATCAGCACTTTGACTGCCACACTCTGCAACACCATCGCAGTAGCCAGACCAACTCGAATATCGATTTCAAAGTTGTCCTGCGTGATCGTGCGGAGTCGGCCTACACCGGCCTGATCAGAATTGAAAAGGATGCCCGAACGTGTGAAGCATACCAGATCAATCGCAACCTCTTGCTCAACAAAGGTGCTCGCGCCGAGACTATCCCCGAGCTTGAAATCCTGAACGAAGATGTAAGTTGCAGCCACGGGGCAACAATAGGACCGATCGACCCGATGGAACGATTCTATCTGGAGGCTCGCGGCATTGATCCTTCCGAAGCTGTCAGGATGATAGTTGCGGGTTTTGCCGAATCGACGCTGCAGCATATTCCTGCTGAGTTCCGTCAGGGGTTGCAGGAAGCGG
>DAOUUR010000456.1 GCA_030668045.1 bacterium | reverse complement strand
ATCGCGTTGTCGCCGTTTCGAAAGGAGACGAGTCCGAGCTTCTATGTAAGCCAGGACAGTGACGGCCATTGGGTTTATTGCGATCATGGCAGCGGCGACGGCGGAACGATCATCGATGCGGTGATGGCGTATGATGACCACAGAGATGTTGCCTTGGCAATTCAGACAGCTCAAGCCATGGCGGAGGAAGCCGGCCTATTGGTGCGTGGATTGGACGGGAAACGGGAGGAGCTCCCTAACCCGAATTTGGAGGGATTGTTCCATAAGCTTTGCACCAATGATACTGCTCCTGTGGGGGATTACCTGACTGGGCGCGGCATTGCCTCTGGAATCGTGGACGACCTGATCGCCCGTCGAATGGTTTTGCTCAACCGTTTGCATGACAGTCGTTATTGTTGTTTTGTGGTGCGCGATGTGACGGGTCGGCTCCATTCACTTTTCAACCGGAAAATTGATGGACCGGCCTTGCGGGAAAGATTTCTCCTGGGAAAGCAACATCCTTTCTGCCCGGACTGGACCAGGCTGCTCCATGCTTCAAGCATCCACATTTGCGAGTCAATCATCGATGCTATCAGCGTGCTGACGTTGCAGCCCGATGAAACCGTACTTGCGGTGCCCGGTGTTCACTTCAACCTTGGACGCCTCGACTGCCTTCCGCCACATGCCGCCTTGATAGATGCATTCGATGCGGATGAAGCCGGGCGGGCGGCGGCTGAACGCTTGAGGCAACAATTTCCACACCACACCATCACGCACTTTGATCTACAAGGCACTCACGACGTGAATGACCTGCTGTGTGCTTGGAAAAACACCGACATCCCGCAGCGGAGCAAGCTAAAGGTGCAGGACCGCATTGACATTGCCATGAGCAATCAATCATCACGCGATCTTGGAACCCAATACAGTGTTCATCACTCCCGTATTTGCGATATCCGCAAGGAAAGTGCCGAAATTCTGAAGAGCGGCTGGGCGAAACGACGACCCGGTCGTAAACCCAACCCAAAGCCCTCGGAGGAAGTCGAAACCCTTCGACATGACCTGATCGAAATGAAACGAGAATCCGAACTGCTCACGATGCGCAATGAGTGGCTTCAACTCATGCTGAAAATCGAACACGACCGAGCAGTTGAGGCTGCGCGCAAGGCCAAGGTGCGGAAAAAAAAACGCTGTTGAGGCCGAACAGATGATCGACTTGATAGAGAATCAAGCCATGACATATTCTTACCACGATGCCGCAAATCGGCTGACGCAAGTTGGAATGACAGAATCCAGCTACAGACGTCTTCGCACGAGTCGACATGAGCAAACGATTCGTGAATCAGCCATTCCAGACGGTGACGTGGAGGCGGCGGTCCAGTTCCTGATCAAGCACCCTGATGTTGGCGCTGGTAAAGCTTACGCAAGCCTTGTTGACCAAGAAGAAGCCTGGCTTTCAACTGCTAGCATAAACACGGTGAAACAGGAACTCATTCAAATGGTTGAGCTGGAATACAAAAAGCGGAAGGAAACGGAAAAACTCTTGGAAGCCCAATTACGGCAAGACCTCCTGGCCCGCAAAAAGAAAAATGACTACCTACACTTACAGGCGACTTTCCCCAATCACATCTGGGCCATCGATTTCGTCAACATCCGGTTCTTGAGTATGCCGTTCGTGTTATGCGTCGTCTACGATGAGTACTCTCAGGACTATCTTTCGCTTCGTGTGGGATTCTGGGCAGATCATGAATTGGCCGCGACCAGCCTACAGGAAGCATTACGTCAAATACCAAAGGGTCCTGTTTTTGTGCGACGAGACAATGGCAAACCATTTTTGACCCATGAGTTCCAGCAGCATCTCAAGGAGGCACAGGATTACCCAACGCCACCCCACAGTCCTTGGTATAACGGCAGCCTCGAGTCATGTAATACGAGTCTCAAAACCGCCGTCAAGAGCACCGGCATGCAAGACATGGCCGACAATCCAAGCCCATTTCGTGACGCTCGAGAAGACCCTGATATCGCCTTGGACACCCTCCAGTGTCTTGTTGATCGGGTTCGGGTCATGCTCAATCAAGAAATTTCCCGTAGAAAACACAATATGCCGCCGGAAAAAGTGCTCTTGGGTCAGAAACAACCCACCCAAGCCCGCCATCGAGCCTTCATCAATAAGAAAAAACAAGAACGTTGCGCGCGAATGGCCAACATTCACGCCAATCCCCACGGCCGGCATGCCCCAAAAACGCTGCTCGCCAATGCCCAATCCATCATCAAGAGAACCCTTGGCCACTTTAACACCAATGCTCTCTACGTACTCGACGAAGTGCTTCATCAACGTTTTCGAATGTTCGAAACATAACCTTGTCGACCTATTTCCAAATTAATCGCCGTCGGTTTAATCCGAAACAGGACATCAGGAAGATTCGACGTTCGACGTTGAGCGTTCGATGTTCGATGTTCAGATCTTTGCATTCTCGGACAACCCTCCTAGGTCCATCGCTCCTTCAAGGACAGAGTGCGGCCGGGGCGGCATTCGCGCACTTGCCCTTCCTTGATGCTGAACTCGCCGTTGATCAACAGATGGATGACACCTTGTGCGTATTGATGGGGATTTTGGAACGTGGCGCGATCTCGAAACGTT
>DAOUUR010000196.1 GCA_030668045.1 bacterium | reverse complement strand
TCTGTGTCGACTTGCATTTTGGCGTAGTCAAATAACTCCTTATTCAACTTGCTTTGGGAATAATTCTTCGATAGATCGTATATGAGGTAGAGGATGGGGATAGAAAGAAAAGATCCTGCTATGCCATGCATCAAACCCTTTAAGTCAGAATCAACTCTTGTGCCCGTAGCAAAAAAGAGATAGGCGGCACCAATGCAGACTAGGTACGGCAGCGATTTCAGAAAGTACTTAGTTATCGTCTTCATTTCATCCTTCACCCTGCAACTCGCGCTGCTTTCGTGATAATATATGTCACAGCCCATAATGCCACAAGAGAAAAGCCAGCGGATGAGACCGGGTCGCCCACCCCTTGGGGTGGGTTTCTTCCCCCTAAAAAGCCAACCCCGTCCCCCATATCCCTACCACATCACCGTCGATCACCTGACCACTCACTATCCCAAAGGACAAATCCGTCTGAAACTTAAAGGAGACCCGGAAAGACTACCAACCCACTACCCCCAAACCAAAAAATCAGCAAACGAACCCATTTTCTCACAAACCGCCGTCTGGGAAGCAGTACCAGGGAATTTGCGGGCGTCAGGTGTAACAGATTAGAAGCGGCGTTGCCGCCAAAACGAACCCATTTTCTCACAAACCGCTGTCTGGGAAGCAGTACCAGGGAATTTGCGGGAGTCAGGTGTGACGGATTAGAAACGGCGTTGCCGCCAAAACGAACCCATCTTTTCACAGACCGCTGTCTGGGGAGCGGTGCAACTATAATAGTGGAGCGATAGAGCTACTTGCGCAGGTATGAGGCCAGACGGGACTGGAATTCGGACTTGGGGATGTCGGTATCGAGGTGGCCCTCGAAAGCAATAGAAATCTGGCTGGTTTCTTCAGAAACGACCACCACCACCGCATCGGATACATCGGTCACACCCACCGCCGCTTTGTGTCGCATCCCGAACAGTTTGCGGTAGCGCGGGTTGGTGGACAGTGGCAACGAAGCCGCCGCCGCGATGATAAAGTCACCCGAGACAATAACCGCCCCATCATGAAGCGGCGTGTACGGTGTGAACAATGTCACCAGCATTTCAGAGGACAACTCGGCGTTGATCGATTTGCCCGACTCGGAGAAATTCTTAAGGCCGGTGCGACGCTCGATTACAATCAGCGCGCCGTACCGAAGTTCCGAAAGCCGCTGCGTTGCGCGGCTGATTTCTTTGAGGGTCTTGCGTTGCTCGAGGGCGACGAACCGCCGTAGGAACCGGCTCTGTCCGATCTGAGCGAGGACACCGCGAAGTTCCGGTTGGAAAACGATCACAAAGACGATCAGGCCAAATGTCGCAAGGTTGGAAAAAAGCCAGGTGACACCTTCCAACTGTGCCCAGTAGGCAATCGAAACAACAAATGCGATCAACATCAGGCCGATCACAATCTGCGCCGACCGTGTACCGCGTGTCAGTCGAAGTCCTTCGTAGATGATAAACGATACGATCAACACGTCGATCAAATCTTTTAGACCGAACCGGATAAACTGGTACTCAAACAAGGTCACGATATTTCTCCCACCGCGCGGAAAACCTTGAGAGCTTCAACTGTCTGACGAACATCATGCACTCTCAATATATCGGCTCCGTTGGCGCATGCCACCACTGCTGCAGCCACCGAACCGCCAATCCGTTGATTTGCCGGAAGATTAGTCGGGTGCAGCATATTGATAAACGATTTCCGCGAGGTACCGACCAGCAGCGGCAGACCCAATCGCCCAAACGCTCTGAGACCGGCCAGAATTTCTATGTTGTCCGACAGTCGTTTGCCAAAACCGATCCCGGGATCAAGAATCAATCGGGAACGATCAACACCCTGGTCGAGACAGTAGTTGATTCGTTCTTCAAAGAACTGCCCGATCTCGGCGACACAATCGTCATAATGCGGGTTTTTCTGCATCTGCTGAGGCGTCCCCAGCATGTGCATCAGTACCAACGGGGCTTTCTTCTCGGCGGCGAGTTTTGCCATGTCGGGGGAGAGGCGAGAGGCGGAGATGTCATTGATGATATCAGCCCCGGTGTCGAGTGCCGCCCTGGCCGTTTCTGATTTGTACGTATCAATCGAAATCGGGAGCGTGCTGCTCTTTCTGATCTCTTCGATAACTGGAAGGACCCGTTGCATCTCTTTATCAGCTGAAACAGGTTTAGCGCCGGGACGGGTTGACTCACCGCCGATGTCGATAATATCCGCGCCCTCATTTTCCATAGTTCGCGCCCTCTCAGCCCATTGCTTAGGAGTGGACTTGCCACCATTAAGAGTCGCATTGTGACCGTTGGAGAAGGAGTCGGGCGTGACATTGATAATCCCCATTACCAGTGGCCGATCAAACTTCAGTCTGTGACCATCCACCAGTGCGATCTTACGTGTCTCGCGATCAGTATGTTTTGTCTTCTGCTCCAGCATCGTTACTCCACCTAGTCTATTCTATAAACCGGATCGTATGCGAAAAATCAAGCGGCCTTTTTGGCGGCAAGCCGCTTTTACGTGAATTGGGAAATGTTATCCAGGAGTAAAGCAGGCATAGCCTGGCAGCAGCAGCTCTTAGTAATCAAGAGAGATTACGGCAGGATCAAAAACAGGCATCGCCTGTTAGGTGGGGTGGTGGCCGCGGAGGAGAGTCAGGGCTTCGGCGCGGGTGGCGTCTTTACGCATAATCCCGCGAATCGCCGATGTAACAACTTTGCTGCCCTGTTTTTTCATACCGCGCATAGTCAGGCAGAGATGTTCGGCTTCGACCACGATCAGGAGCCCTTTGGGAGCGATCGCCTCTTCCATAGCATCGGCAATCTGAGTGGTCATCCGCTCCTGAACCTGGAGCCGATGCGACAGTATCTCGACCACCTGAACCATTTTGTCGAATCCGGCCACCTTGTCATTCTGGGGGATATAGGCGATATGGACATGTCCGAAAAATGGCAGGAGGTGATGTTCGCAGAGTGAATAGAACGAGACATCGCGGATAATGATCATCTCGTCTTTGTTAGAGGTCGTATATTTTTTTAGTTCGACCGCAGGATCCTGGTCAATCCCGGCGAGGACTTCTTCAAAGTATTCCACCATCCGTTCGGGAGTACGGACGAGCCCTTCGCGGGATGAATCTTCGCCGACTCCTTCCAGAATCAGTCTGACACCTTGTTCGATTTTCTTGCCGTCGAACGCCACTGGCTATCCTTCTGGTGTCGGGGCTGGTTCTTCGACTGGCTCAGTATCACCACTGGCACGGCCAATGATTTCATCGACTTCGCGGCTATCGATAATCTCTTTTTCCAGCAGAGCATTGGCGAGGGCGTGGAGCTTGTCCGTATGCTTTTTGAGGATACCAGAAGCCGTTTCCTGAGCTTTCTCGATCATTTTTCGAATCTCGCGGTCAATTGTTACCGCCGTTGCTTCGGAATAATCCTTCGCTTGGTGAATTTCCCGTCCGAGGAAAATATGCTCGTCGGTTTTTCCAAACGTCACCGGACCCAACTCGTCAGACATTCCCCAATTGCATACCATCTTGCGGGCCAGTTTGGTGGAACGCTCCAGGTCATTCCCGGCGCCGGTGGTCAACTCGTTGAATACCAGCATCTCGGCTTCGCGGCCACCCATCAGAACGGCCAGCTGCGTTTCAAGATACTCCCGGGAATAGTTGTGGCGCTCATCGACCGGCAAGGATTGTGTTACGCCCATCGCCATACCGCGAGGGATGATTGTGACCTTGTGGATCGGATCAGCCTTCGGGAGAAACTTAGCTACGAGCGTGTGACCGGCTTCGTGAAAGGCCGTAACTATTTTCTCTTCCTCTGCGATTACTAACGACCGTCGCTCCGTCCCCATCAGGCATTTGTCCTTAGCAGCCTCGAATTCTTCCATGGTTACCGCGCTCTTGTCGCGTCGCGCTGCCAGCAGGGCAGCTTCGTTGGCCATATTGGCCAGATCGGCACCGGACATACCGGGTGTGCCCCGAGCCAGAACTTTCAGATCAATATCTTCGTCGAGCTTGAGCTTGCGTACATGCACCTTGAGGATGCCTTCGCGTCCCTTCACATCCGGTATCGGGACGACTATCTGACGGTCGAACCGGCCGGGACGGAGAAGGGCCGGGTCGAGGACATCGGGACGGTTGGTTGCTGCCACCAGAATGACACCTTCGTTAGATTCGAATCCATCCATCTCGACCAGTAGCTGATTGAGTGTCTGTTCGCGCTCATCGTGTCCGCCGCCAAGACCGGCTCCGCGGTGTCGTCCGACAGCATCGATTTCATCGATAAAAATAATGCAGGGGGCGTTCTTCTTGCCCTGCTCGAACAGGTCGCGCACACGGCTGGCGCCGACGCCTACAAACATCTCAACAAAATCGGATCCGGACATCGAGAAGAACGGTACTTCGGCTTCTCCGGCCACTGCTCTGGCGAGCAGGGTCTTGCCGGTGCCGGGAGGTCCCAGCAGAAGTGCACCCTTGGGGATTTTCCCACCCAGCTTCTGAAACTTGCCCGGTTCCTTGAGGAACTCGATTATTTCCTGCAGCTCTTCTTTCGCTTCGTCGGCCCCGGCAACGTCGTTGAAATTGACCTTCGGACGCTCGTCGGTCAGCAACTTGGCTTTACTTTTGCCAAACGAAAAGAGGCCCTTGCTACCGCCACCGCCCTGCATCTGGCGCATCCAGAACATCCACAGGAAGATGATCAAAATCCACGGCAGGAATGTCATGAGGTATGGGAAGAAATCAGACTGAACTTTGGCGACGATTTTGATATCTTGTTCTTCGAGTCGCTTGATCAACGCATAATTGTAATCGGGGAATGGTATCCGCGAGGTTATCTTTGAGAAAGATCTGGTTGAACCGGCCGAAGCAAAGACGCGACCTTCCTTCAGGACACCTTCGACCTCACGGTCGGTAAATGAAATCTCCATCAGGTTGTCGTTATCTATCTGCTGAATCAACTCGGTGTATGTGATTTCGACCGAGTCGGTGGCCAGATCAGAGTAAATGCTGTAGAGGAAAATGACCGCCGCAATCACCGCAGCCCACAAAAGGAGTGGCCGTCCGGTGGTGCGCCAGTTCATCGGCCCGCGAGAGCCGTCGTCTTTGTCTTTCCCTGATCCGGGGTTGCGTTTCTTGTCAGAATGTTTGTTCGACACTTAATCTCCGTTGTGTTGCGTTGATATTTTTCCCTTATACGCCGTCCGAAGAGGATATATTCATCTATATGGGCAGAATCCCCGGCAGGCTATGGTTCAATCAGCCGTCCGACAAACGGAAGATTCCGGTATTTCTGAGTATTGTCCAGTCCAAAACCGATCACAAAATCATTGCCGAGAGAGAAGCCTTTGTACTTAACGTTGACCTCGGAACGGTGGCAGGTCGGTTTGTCTATAAGCGTGACAATCTCCACCGATGCCGGTTTCATTTTCTGCACCTTGTCAATGATAGTTGTCACCGTCCGGCCCGAATCGAC
>DAOUUR010000382.1 GCA_030668045.1 bacterium | reverse complement strand
CTGGCTGCCCTTATTGCCAAATTGCGCTTCTTCCTGACTCTGGTCATCGAACAAAATGTTGATCACGCAGACCGTGAGCACAACTATCATCTTCACGCTTTGCCCAATATCGAAACAAACCTGCTCTGCTGCAACACCCTCAAAGAGGTCCGGATTGGGCTATTCGAAGAGCAGGCGATTCAGACTTACATCCAGGCCCGGGAAGATTACTACAACCCGGAGCTCTCAGCAGAAGAACGCGAACAATTGTGCCGCAATATTGCCGAAACACTGAACAAGCTGCTTCCTTCATTTTCACAGGAAGCGCTTGGCATCACACCGCCACTAGATCGCGCTACTGCGCAAGAGCAGAACATCGCGAATCTTCAACGCTGGTTCCGCGACGCAACCATTCCGGCGCCATTTTTCAGCGCGCGAGCTTTCTTTCCTGAAATCGGCAATGCCGGATTCCATATTGTCATCGGCAACCCACCTTACGGCGGTGACAAGATTCCCGATGACATCAAGAACGCACTCGGACTTGGATCGAAAGATCCCTATGGTGCATTCATCGCTCGGTTCCTGAACGATGAATCCGATGGTCGCCCGCCAACACCGCTTGCACCGGACGGCGTGCTTGCCTACATCGTCAGCGATACCTTCATGACCATCAAGTCGCACCGTCCGTTGAGAAAACAGATGATGCAGCACCGCATCCACAAGATGCTGCGCGTCCACCCTGATACATTCCATGCGACCGTAAACACGGCTGTTATCTTGTGCCAACGTGGACCGGCTCCGGGAGGGCATACCTGCCAGATGGCGGACCTTACAAACGTTTCGATCCACGACCAGTTTGAGCGTTTTCTGCACCTGCTGTATCAGACCGAAGGTTTTGCCCGCCGTCAGAATATCAGCAACCAGACCTACGCGATCTACCACTACCGTCAGTCGCTGATCGAATCGAACACCAACTTGCCATTTTTTGTCGCTTCACCAAAACTGTTTGTTTTGATGAATGATCAGACTGCACCGGTTGCATACGAGACAATTGGCGGCAAGCAAATGGCGGTGCGTACAGTGCCACTTAACGGTAGCTATATTCGATTGGTTAGACTGGGTGAGATAGCTGAGGTCAAGGTTGGCCTTCAGACTGGCGACAACGATGCCTACCTATTCCAGAATCCTAGTGCTCGTGGCTCATATTGTTCTATTGAAGACTATCAAGAATATCTCCTTACAGACGCCGACCTTGAGCGCATTCATTCAGACAATGACTTGCGCATGGCAATCATTCAGCAGGGAATCTCCAAGGACGACCCTCGGTCAGGCCGATATTTTGATGGTCGATACATTGTACTCTACGACAAGGGAGGCGAGTCAGATTCGGGCGAAGGTTGGATTCCCAACTACTGGGTACCCACCAATTATTTCATAGATTGGAGTGAAGACGCCATTCGGTTGATCGAGTCAAGAACCATTGCAGATGTCTATCGATCTAAAGGTAAATCGATTCCTCGGGGTAAAGAGCATTTTGAGACAACTGTCGCAGGGCTGTTTCGCAACCAAGAGTTCTATTTTCGCACGGGAATTACATTCTCTGACACCGGTTTCTATGCGCCGAGCTTCCGAATAAGTTCTGGGGCCGCATTTGATGTCATGGGTATGACATTGTTTGGCACTCTGGATAGCAAGGTCGCTTGTGCCAATTTGGCCTCAAAGCTTGTTCGTTTCTGCATAAAGAATTTCGTCAACACAACGGTCCATACTCAAGTTGAGGGATTAAAGCCAATTCCTATTCCGCAGGACGTGCTCCCTGAGGAGACTCTTAGTGGCCTAGTTGATGAAATCGTTCGACAGCAGAAGCAGACAGCCCGTTACGACTACGCATCCAACGAGCAACTCGAAATCGACCGTCTTGTATATGAAGCTTATGGCTTGTATGATGATGACATTCAGGAAGTGGAAAATTGGTATGCTCGGCGCTATCCGAAGCTGGCAAAAGCCCAGCGACGGGCTTTGGCAGCCAAGGAAGGCAAAACAGAGGAAGAGCTTGTCGAGCGACCGAGGTTCCATATTTATTGTGATGAGTCGCGGCACTTGCCCTATGACGGTGAGTCCTGCTTCCTGCTTGGCCTGCTGAGTTGTCCGGCTGAGAAAGTGAAAACCGCGCATGCTGAATTGTCCGATCTCTGGAAAGCATACAGCCTGCCGCCGCATTTTGAATCAAAGTGGACCAAGGTTAGCCCAGGTAAGCTGGACTTCTACAAGGCGCTGGTTGACTGGTTCTTCAATGCCGAGGGGGTCTCGTTCCGAACACTGATTCTGCCTGACAAACAGCGTCTGTATGCGGCCTTGCCGGCTGAGAGCCGGGACTATCTCTACTATCGTTTGTACTATCAGCTACTGCGAGGCGCTATTGAGCCGGAGAACCGGTATCGGGTTTTCATGGATCTCAAAGACACGCGAGGCCGGGAAAAGCGAAAGCAGCTTGAGCAGCTTCTGCATCAGGACGCCGACGATGATGATGGAAAGATTGTAGAAAATCTTCAACATGTTCACAGTCACCATGTCCGCTTGCTCCAGGTGTGTGATTTGTTGCTCGGGGCGGCCGGATTTGCACGGCGTGAACAACAAGCGAACGAGAGCACGGCTAAACGCGCCCTGGTTTCCACAATCGAGGAAGAAATCGGCCAGCCGCTGACAACGGATACTCCCCCGGGAACCGAGAAGATTAGCCTGCTCACATGGCATGACCGGGAAGCGATACTGCTGTGAGTGCTGCACGATCATATCCTGACTGGCTGCCTGACCCTGTTTCATTTGATGGGAATTGGGATAGTTTTGTACGCACCCTTTATGTCGTGTTTGAAACAGACTTCAAACACGGATATCCACGGTATCAAAACTGTCCAATTTGGCATGATCGAAGGGTAGAATCCGGGGATTCATACGGGTATGAGGAAGGATTCTGGCATTTGGTTACAAAGGATGAATGGGTGTGGAATTCAGCCACGCGACGCAAAGAAAAGAACCGCTTGCCGGAACTTGACCGTGCAGCAAGACTGCCATGGACCAAACCTGCAATAGACAATGATTTAATGCCAGAAGTATTGACT
>DAOUUR010000341.1 GCA_030668045.1 bacterium | reverse complement strand
CACAAACAGTCTGGCGTCGCGACCATCGGATAATTGGAACGAGAGAGAGAGGTCCTCCCCATCGTCCTGCTGAGATTCCCCTTTGAAATAGGCTTCCACTTTGGCGGCCAGGTCCAAACCACCGGAGGCAGAAATGGCTTGCACCAGATCATAGTAGGTGCCGTCGAACTCCTCGATACCTGCGAGATTGAGCATCGACGAATTGTACCCAATGATTTGTCCATCGGTCTGCGTCAATGCGCCCCCGATGCCGAGCGAATCGAGAAACCCGATTGTAAACTGAACATCGCAGCCCTGGTCGGTCGCCTCGGTAGAGTCCGAACCCTGCTGCAGAATTAGTTCAATGACCCTCTGCCCGATAGTAGCTCGTAAAACAGCGTCGGCGTGATCTTCAAGCGTGTCCGGAAAAACAAAACGTATCAGATACTGATTGCCACCGGCCAGTGTTACCCGACTCACCAGTTCGTCAGGAGCAGCGCCCCCCTGTTCAACCGCCCAGCTGACAGAATCGTCTCGCGTGAAATCATACGAGATACCGGTCCGGGCAACTTCGTGGTGCAGCTGCGTTGTCTCTGGAATCGTGTTGAAGTCGAATCCGTTGGTGTCATCTCCGTTGGCTGCGGCTCTCGGTTCGAGAGAATCGCCGGCAATTCTGTAGGCCGCCACATAGGTCGCGCAGGCAAATGTTTTCAGGGCGCGAAGTGATGCCTTCCAATCTTTCCCTTCCAACGCGGACAAGGCTTGAACAAATCCGCGAGAGGCAACATCATCTGTACCGGAAGAACCCGAGTGGTGGTGCTGTTGGACGGGGTTGATGATCAGTTGGAAGTTGACCGGATTACCGGCGATGAAATTGAGGCTGACGACAACTGATGCTGCAATCGAGTCAGTATCTTTGCCGATTATTGTTATCTGGCCGCGATCGTAGAAAGTTTCAAAGTGATTACGCTGCGACAGGAGTTCATTTATCAACTCTTGCGATGGCTCATCAAGAAAATCGAATATCGATTTACCAAACAACTCTTCCTTGGCAAGACCGAGCAACATCTCGGTGCGATCATCGATAAAGACAAACCGTCCCTTGAGATCGATCTTACATACTGAGCATCGTTTGAAGCCGGCCACCGTGCCGACAGCCTGAATTGTCATAAACTCCGAGTCAGTCGCTCTTAAAAAGTTTCAGTCGATATACATTCGTCGAGGTCCGGACCCGGACAAAATAGACACCGGAGGCAACAGCTTCGTGGCGCATATTTGTCCCGTCCCACCTTATTGGGGTATCGGCGTTTACGGGAGAAATGTTGACTATTTCCCATACGATTTCCCCGGCGACATTGTAAATCGAGAGAAGCTCAAGCGAACCGGCAGATGGAGATATGAAAATAGTAACCGAGTCGGCAAATGGATTCGGCCCGACTGTTACCAGCTGCTCCATCGACCCGGCCGTATATACATTAATAGCGATTGTATCCACATAGTTGCCAGCCTGCAAAGTCAACCATATCTGACTGGTGATGGCATTTTCGGTTGTCCCGTAAAGGGTTAGCAGACCAGTGCCATTGCTGTGATCTGCAAAATAAGCCCAGTCAGGCAGGCTGATGACAGAAAGTATGGGCGTCGAGGCTGAAAAACCGGAAGTCGTGATATCGACCTGCATCGTCTGCCCAACCTGCAACCAGATATCGTCAACGCCGTCAATCCGAATCAGGGTCGATGATCGGGCAGCGTCAAAAAGACCGTACCCAAAATCATTGTCCGGAGAGTCGGCCTGACTGCCGTTGGAACGAATCCTCTCAAGCAGAGCGGCAGCGGTCAGGGTTGAATCGACATCAAGGGCCAGAGCAGCTCCCCCCGCTACCAGCGGCGTTGAAAGAGAGGTGCCACTGGCTGATGTCAGGAATCCGTCGGCGGCCACGGTGGTAACGCTGACACCAAGCGATGTAATGTCAGGCTTGATGCGACCGTCAGCTGATGGTCCGGGGGAAGAGAACGATGCCAGACTTGAGTCGGAGGAAACCGCACCAACGGCCAACACCGAGTCACCATCGGACGGCGTGACCAGTGCGTTCCATTCTTTGTAGCGCTCGTTACCAACAGCGGTGATCACTACTATGTTTTTCGATGCGGCGATATCTGCGGCGATCGTAGTACGGGCCGTGTTGCCATCAAGGTCCTCAAAAGTATATCCAGAGTTGTCATCAAATGTTGTGTAGCCAAGAGAGGAACTGATTATATCGGCACCAATCGAGTCGGCCCACTCGGCCCCTGCAATCCAGTTGTCTTCCTCGACGCGAAGTTCGGCATAACCGCAACTGATTTCAGTTTTGGCCAGCGCAAAATCCGCCCGAGGAGCAATGCCAATCAAAGTGTCCGGCCAATACGCACCGATAGCACCCAGCACCAGCGTACCATGATGGTTCTGCTGCCAACCGGCAGGATCATCGGGACAATCGGGTTCATCGACGGTCTCATCATTGTTGATAAAATCCCAGGTTGCCACGATTGACGTTGAGTCAAAAGCCGTCAAGTCGGTCTTGAAGCCGGTGTCCAGGAGAGCAATCAGGATTCCAGTCCCTGTGTATCCGGCCTGATGTAATTTGGTTGAGCGCACAAATTGGTTTTGCATGAGAGAAAAACCGTAGGCGAACTCTTCGGAACGAGTCGGCGCAACTCGGTCTTTTGTGTACGGTACGACATCGGGGCGAGTGATATCAATTGTAGCGACCAGGTCGATCTCTGCTATCGGTCCAAGCCGGGCCAGCTGTTGAAGCTGACGACCCGTCGCTTCAACCGACACCGCGTTGAGCCAGCGCGAAACAGTTCGGATACGGGCTCCCGTCTGGTGGATATTGTCAAGAATGACCGGCGATACTCGATAGTCGCGGCGATCAACCAGAAGAGTCTCGGGGTCTGCTTTGGCTCGGCGACGTCGCGCTTTTTCGGTTATATTGATCAGATTGTCTGAACGGGCCGACTCCGAGAGGAGAAGCCAGCAATTTGCCATCTGTTGGTCCGACGATGATCGAAGCCACAAGTCGGCAGCGGGTGAAAGGATTGTCGGCGTGGTGTCACTCTGAGAATTGGCGGAGCCGCCCGACAACAGTATTAATAACAGCAATACCGGCAGACATCGATAGTTACTTCGTTTCCATCGCCGGTCGTCTGCTCGCATTAACTGCCCCGATGAATTACCTTTGCAGACCTGATTGCTCATTATTTCTTTTTCTTCTTGAAGAGACCGTTTAAAAGACCTTCGGCCTTGTCCTTCAACAATGTTTCTCCAGCATCTTTGGCCATAGCTGAAAAATCAAGACTCACCTTTGGGCTGGTAATCGTACCCCCGATAGTTAGCGGCAGTTTGACGCGACCTTCGCTTTTACCCGAGAGAAGTCCAGCCAGTCCGCCAACGACTCCCCCCTTCGATTGCAACTTCTCAGACCATTCCTCGGATAACAGAATTGTTCCGT
>DAOUUR010000073.1 GCA_030668045.1 bacterium | reverse complement strand
TATAACAGGCTAATGACGTTTCGGTCAATCCGTTATCCTACCCGTCCTCCTGCATAGCCTTGTCGATTTCGTACTTTTTCATTTTATCAAAAAGCGTAGTGTAATCAATTTTGAGAACTTTTGATGCTTTGCGTTTGTTGTTACGCACCTGTTTGAGGATACGGATGATCGCAGCTTTTTCCGCTTTCATCTGAGCATGACCACCGATTTCCTTGAGACCAGCACCTTCCCGAAGCTGAATCTCATCGGTCCGCTGCAGACGGATAGCCAGATGGTCAGGTGTGATTTTCTTGCCTTCGGCCAAAATGATAGCTCGTTCGATTGTATTCTCAAGCTCGCGAACATTACCCGGCCAGTGGTACTTCTGCAGAAGTTGAGTGGCTTCCCGGGAGATTACCTTGGCTGGCTTGCGCATCTCGCGGCAGTACTTATTGACAAAATGATCGGCCAGCTCGCGGACATCTTCCTGTCTTTCACGAAGCGGCGGTATCACAATTGGGAATACCGAGAGACGATAGAACAGGTCTTCCCTGAACTTTTTCAATTTGATAAGCTCGTTGAGATCCATGTTGGTGGCGGCAATGACGCGCACATCAATATCAACCGTCCGGGTTCCACCCAGCCGCTCGAAGTTCTTCTGCTGCAGCACCCGCAGCAATTTAGCCTGCAGAGAGATATCCATATCTCCGATTTCATCGAGAAAAATCGTCCCGGTGTGGGCGATCTCAAATTTACCCATCTTGCGGGCATGGGCTCCGGTGAAAGCCCCTTTTTCCGAACCAAACAGTTCGTTCTCCAGAAGCTCTCCCGGAATAGCCGCGCAATTGATCGTTATATATGGTCGGTCTTTTCTTAGAGACAAGGAATGAATCGCTCTGGCAAACAGCTCCTTACCAGTGCCCGATTCGCCCTGAAGCAGGACCGATGCATCGGAGCCAGCCACCTTCTGGACCAACTGACAGATATCGATCATCTTATCGTTGCGTCCGATGATATTTTCAAAGGCATGTCCGGCCATCAGTTCTTCCCGAAGAAGCGAATTCTCAGCGATCATCCGACGGTTCTCCAGCGCCCGACTAACCAGCACACAGAGGTGCTCGGTATCGAACGGCTTGGTAATAAAGTCGTACGCTCCCTTCTTCATGGCCAAGACAGCATCTTCGATTGTTCCATAAGCGGTCATCACGATCACTTCGGTTTCAGCATCAACATTCTTCGTCTCGGAAAGAACACTGAGACCATCAGTGCCCGGCATCTTCAAATCGGTCAGGACTACATCGTATGACTTGTTCCGAACCAGGTCCAGCGCCTTGCCCCCATCCTCGGCTGTATCTACCCGATACCCTTCTTCGATAAGGGTCTCCATCAGCATGTTGCGCATCGAATCTTTGTCGTCAACAACCAGAATGTTCGGCATGTTTACTCCTTGAGGACTCTTCCCTTCCTGGGGAATACACCATCTTCCATAGATATATCGGCGTAAATCAACGCTGATATAGAAAATCGTCTGCGCAAAGATTGATCAACATAACTGGCCATCTATGCACCGGTTACGAACCGACCATGCTCTGCCGGGCTAATCTGTAATTGAAAAATTCAGACCTATAGATGTAAACGCGACTTTATAGACTCGCCGCAATACCTGGCCTGAAGGTAGTAGAGACCCGAAGGATACGTCTCCGAGGAAACACGGCTACGGTTTATCGTCAACTTATAGTGACCGGCAGTCAGTTCTCTGGCCACTATAGGAAGCACAATCCGCCCGGAAGCATCAACCATGTCTACTGCCACAAAACAAACGCTCTCCCCGACACCAAACATTACTGAGGTTGGCAATGCCGCAAATGGGTCCGAGTCAACCTTGACATAGATAGAGTCGAGCCGGTCAGCGCGGATGAGGGTAAAGAGAGAATCTGACAGCACAATCGAAGGTTCCACCCAGACCATGTCCCAGTAGCCCTCGCTGGGAAGCTCCGGTTGATTATAGATAACCTGTTGCCGTCCGCCACAACCAACTAGGATGACAACCCCGGCCAGGATAACCAATAGCTTCATCGTGTCACCTTCGTTTTAACAAGATACTCGACTTCGCCGACGGTTAACCGGAGAAAGAAGATGCCCGGCTTAAGCGTAGAATCGGGTACCCACAGATATTCATACGCACCCCGCATCATCAAAGAATCGGTGAATTCGGCAAAGAACAATTTCTCATTGCTGCGAAGAATCTCCAACGAAATCGGAATCGAATCTTGTGTGACCTCCCACCGGATATGCGGACTTTCTCCATCATCGGGTGGATAGAAAAGACAGTACTGCTCGAACGGCCGATACTTCACAGTAAGCGGCCAGCGATCCTGCCGGCGACAGTCTTTCATATCATAGAAGTAATCACCTTCTGGAACAAATCTACCGCTGTCATCTCTCTTGTCCCAGTAGAAATTGTAATACCCCCCGTCTACTACGTCCTCAAAGAGCCGCCTGACCAACCTGCCGCGAAAGTCAACGATATTGACTATCACCCGGCACCGGTTCGGACGTTCCAACGGTAGCCAGACGCGAACATTTTCGGCATCGACTGAATCCCTCGGGGGAGTCGTCAGGTTCTTATAGCTCTGACCTCTATACTGGTATGAGAGTTCATCGGCGAATACACCCGAGCAAACCAACAAGCCAATCGTGACAGCAATTACTTTAATAAGACATCGTCTTTTCATAATGGCGATAGTTATACAATCGGCCACCGAAGGCAACAGAAAAAATCTGCTCTTATATTTTTATGGGCAACATGTCCGGCATGGTGAGAGGCCTGTCAAGGCTGCCTCTTCCCTAGAATCGAATATCAGTCGGTTATCAATTTTGATCCGGGTTGTCGAACGGCACCCAGGGCGATGGAATCGAAATGAGCCCTTTGCCGCCACGTAATGATCCTCAGTGCGACGGTTGACCGACCAGATGCCGCGATTACCGTTGATCGCCTCAACCTGCGCGGCCAGCAACGGCTCGATTTGCGGCAGTCCTATATTGTCATCAAACAAGTAGAGACATCCCATTCCGTTTTCAAGAATCGCCTCATTGATACAGACACTGTCAATATACAGAAATCCGAGCAGGCGGCCGTATCCATCCCGTCGTTTGCCGCCAAAGATAATCTCAACCTGTTTTGCCAGTACCTGATCAGAGAGAAAACGGCAAGCCTCCTCGTAGAAAGGTTCCCCCTTTTCAGGCGTATCGACAGCCAGCAGACGGAGTCGATCACCCCCGCGTAGTTCTACCGTGTCACCATCGACGACACGCACGACGACAAAGCGTTCATCCGGATGGCGGTCCGGTCCGATCTCCTCAACTAATCGATAGCCAACAATCAGCGCCGCCACGACGAGGATAATAGCTATCCGCCAGATCGTTCGGTTGGCGCTCTTGCTTCTACGCACCGCTGCTCCCCCCTTTGACTTCCGACCAACCAGCACCGGTCGGGTAGACTTCGATCAATTCCTCGACCCGGTCACGAATCTCGGAAATATGTGTTATTAACAGAATCTGGGAGAACCGGTGAGCCAGATTTCCCAGCGATTTTACGATCAACTCGCGTCGATCACGGTCCTGCGATCCAAAGACCTCATCAAGAATGATAAACGAGTGGCTGAGTCCGGCAGCGTCGGTCAAGGCCTGAGAAATTGCCAGCCTCAGGCACAGATTTGCCAGGTCTTTCTCGCCACCGGAGAAACGTTCGACTCCAAAATACTGGCCATTGTCCATGAGCGAGAGATTGTACTCTTCGTCCAGATCGACCATGCTGTACCGATCAGCAGTCATCTCCCGGATCAGATTTCCCGACAGATCAGCCAGGGTTGGTCGGATACGGGCAATCAGGTATTTTCGATAATCACCAAACAGGCGCGTCAACTTCTCTCCATAAAACTGACTCTCTCGTGTGGCGTCCAGTTCTTCGGCATCTTTCTCAAAAGCAATCCGTTGCTCCAACTTCTCATCCAATTCTTTGCGGCAAACTTCTTCTTCTTTTTCAGCCGCCGCCTGTTGCCCCACGAGTTCATCCCGATCTTTCTGCGCCGAGGCAAATTCGTCCTGCATTTTTTGATAAGCCTGAGCACTGAACCCGAGAGATTCCTGCTCCGCCAGAAGCGTCTTTAGCCGATCATCAGTAGCCTTGATCCTGCCTTCCAGGTCGGCGGCGTCCTTGTTGGTTTCAGGCAGACGGGCCAACCTTCCGCGAAGTTCATCCAGTCGCGACCGATCTTTTTCCAGGGCCGCCATCTGTTCGGTCAACCGTGCCATTTCCCGCTCATCATAAACAACCTCGCCAAACGCCTTGGCCTGCTGTTTGAGTTTTTCGAGCCTGGCTGCAATTTCTACCGACCTTTTCTGTTGAACGGCTTTCTCGGCCAACAGGCTTTTCAGGCATGTCTCCAGTTCGTATTTTTCTTTGACGAGGTCCCGATACTGCGAGCACCGCTTGTTGATCTCCGTCCCTTCTTCCTTTTTCCGCTGGAGTTCGGACTCATCCTTCTCCCTCTCTGAGACCAAATTATTCAGCTCTTGGCGAAGATGTTGCTCTATCTTGTCAAGATCATCACCCAACGGCCGGAGGCATCGATCACAAACCGACTCGGCTCCAAGATCGTTAATCGAAGCCAATTGATTTTCCATCTTCTCAACATCAGCGGCCACCGATCCAACCCTCGCCCCCAAACGGCTGTACTCATCACGAGCCTTCTCAAGCGATTTTTCTTCTCGTTCGGCCAGCTTCTCAATATCGCCGGGAATCGCCGCCAGCCGCTTCTCCGACTCGACAATGGTGCTCTCCAAATCGGCCAGACTCGTCCTCAGAGCAGATTGCTCCTTTTGGGCCTCTGCAACCTGATCTAAGGCATTTTTTCGAGCTTCATGGCGTTCCCTAGCAGAGCGCAACTGGTCGATCTGCTGCTTAACTTTGTCCAGATCGGCGACCCTCTTTTTCAGCCCCTCCAGTTCTTTTTCTTCCTCGGCTAGCCGCTTCAACTCATTCCTGAGCTGCTCAAGACGAACCCGAAGCTCGGCTGCCGCCTTCCGTTCGGTTTCAATTGTCGCTTCCAGACGAACCGAATCCGCCCTTTTCGATTCTCCTTCCCGCAACAGTTCGGCACTCTTTGCAAGTTCACGCTGGGCCGTCTCTTTGGCCGTTTGGGCTGATGCCGCAGCCCCCGTTAATCCCCCGAGCCGGGCGGATAGTTCCTCGATCCGCTTTGCCAGCAACCCGGCATCGGCCATCCGTCGCTCTATATATTCAGCTTTGCCAATACGTTCTCTGGTGTCATCACGAAGACGCGCCACCGCTTTGTCGAGTTTTTCGATACCCAGCATACCGGCCAGATGGTCGCGGCGTCGGGATGGCTGCAGATCGGAAAGAGCGTTAAGCTCTTGTTGACGGGCTAGAAACGATGTCTTAAATCCCGCCCAGTCAAGGCCCACCAGCGTCACAACAGCCTTCTGGGTTTCGGTTACGCCAACTGCAATCGGTGTCTGACCGCTGTGGAGTTCTGCCTCGGCCCGCTCCTGACGCCCAACCAGCCGTCTGATAACCCGGTAGTCAATGTCGCCTACCCTGAAATCGAGACAGACCCGGCAGCCTTCATCGCGGTCGGCAAAAGTCGAGCGTATTTCATCCCGCCCCGTTCTGGCCGCTACATTACCGTAGAGAGCCCAGGAAATAGCCTCTATTATAGAAGATTTTCCGGCCCCGTTCGGCCCCACTACCGCAATCACCTTTTGAGAGAATCGGAGCCGTGCTCTCCGAATTACCCGAAAATTGTCTATTTCTAAAGAATTAAGCCTCATTTGTAGAAGATAACAAACCGAATTGGAGCACCACTTGTCAAGAGTCCAAACCGGTAATTATGGGAAAATAAGGCACTTACTGGAAAAATATTCCAACTTTTCTCTTGACAACATGGCTCTAAGGCATATCTTAAGTCCATGCGTGTGTCATGTCGTGCTTTTGATCGGAGAGCCAAATTTGATCGAGGGTATGACAAACAAGTTACCTCTTTTGACTGAATATTGATAACGACTTGCGCCCTTCGGGGCAATGAAGCCGACGAGGTGTTTTGTGTTTTTGAGATGCCTGTCTGTTTTAAACAAGGATCGCGTTGATATTTAGCCATTCTAAAAATTTCTTCAGTTATTGCATAACCCTAAACCGCTAAGCAAACCATTATGAGTGGTTATACTTAGGAGGTGAACACTGTTAACTGAAACTGTGAACGGAAACACAGAAGCAAATTTTTGTAACAACACAATATTTGACAGGGAGTTCGATACGAACTCCTGCTCCAAGAAAGGAAATTATTAGTTTGATGACCAAAGCCTTCATCCACGCTTCCCTAGACTCTGTTTGTGGACACTCACGAATTGCCTCATGGCAGCCGATACATAATTGTATCAACATGCCCGGTAATTCTAATGGTTTTGGAAAACAAACTACTATCCATTTTTCCTTATTTAAGGAGGAATTAAATGTCTTTTAGAAAACTAACATTGGCAATTTTAGTTGTCGGTTTGGTCTTCGCTTTCGTCGGCTCAACAGTTGCTGATTCGCAGCTGCCACGTGATGAGGGGCAAAAAAGGGTCTTGCCGGCTATTAACAAGGCCCCGCTTCTCCCACCAGGCCAAAGCACACCAGGTGTTAACTATAAAATGCCTACTGTGATTTATGGTCAAAATTCCGACCTTTTTGAACCGCAGTTCAATCTCGATGCTGAAGGTACTGATACTACTGAATGTGTTTGGGGTACTGAGTTCGATTTCGGTAGTGCGTATGAAACCTACGTTGTAATCGGTGGCGCCAACGAAGGCGACGCTATTTCAATGCGGCTTGATGACGTCAATCCCGATTTCGGCAGTCGTAGTGGTTATCTCAATCAGGTATCTACCTACATACTCGGCTCGCCGTTGTGGTCCGGTGTCGGTACTGGTGATATCACTATCTCGCTGTATGAAGACCTCGGTGGCCTGCCTACCGGCGCCCCTTTCTTCTTCGAAACGTGGACAGATGGCAACTTTGACTACAACGGCTTCATGCGTTTCTATCCTACGACCGGTCTCGGTCCGGACGGTAGACCGCTTGTTCCGCCGGTTTTCCACGTTGCTATCAGCTATTCCAACGGTGACCCTGCCGATGAAGTTTGTCTGTTCGCGGACGATGGCGGCCCCGGCTGTGATTACGGTGGCGATCCAGGTACAGCAATTGATCAGTCCGGTCGTTCATCCTACTGGGATGGCACGGACTGGCAGTCCTTCGCCTCTTTCAATTGTGGCGATATCGACTTCTACCTGTACACCCACCACTGCTTCTACTGGCACGAATGTCGCTGGGTGGGTAATGTCCCTTCCGGTGGCGTCTGGCTGCATCCGTTCCCGCTTGCAGGCGTGGCCCTTGATGGCTCCGTTGGTGACGGTATTGCGCAGCGCTTCTTATCGGAAACCGCTGATACCCTGCACACTGCACGGGTGCTGTATCACAACTACTATGGTGGATACCCGACTGACGGTACCAACGGGTTCTATGTTGGTATCTATGGTGACAACGCCGGTAGCGTGGACTATGCATCCGGCCCGATTGATCAGGGTTCCGGTCCTGCCATAGTACACGTCCCTGGTAGTTATGCTGGCCTGATAATCAACCCTGGTGGCTGGTGCTGGCAATACGTCGATTTTGAACCGTTCAACCTCGTTATGCTCGGCAATTATCATGTCGTCGTACTGATGGACGGTCTTGATCCGGCCAATGGCGTAATTTACTTCCCTACCCAGGCAGACCCTCTGGCCAATGCCGGTGGTTCCGTAAACTGGAATCCCGCCATTCTCCCGAACCTTCCCTGGGAACTGACCGCGACCAACTGGAGCTGGTTGGACCCGGCCCAGTGGTGGGATAAAGAATCCGCCTGGGATATGCGTCTGTATTTGTGCATAGACGAGTTCTCAGAATGTCAAATCGCCGCGACCTGGTGGGAAGCTTGGAACTGGGGCTACGGCATGGACAATGCCCAAGGCGCTGGCGGTAGCTCCCTTGGTCTGGCCCAGATGATCGAAGGCAATCCGGTCAATCGACTTGAGAAAATCAGGTTCCAGATTGCCCATGGTGCTGGTGATCCGGGTCTGGAAGTTCAGGTCCTGATGGCCAATGGCATCGACTATACGGGTACATTGACGGCTCCTGGCGACACTATCCTGACCATCAATGTGCCTTTTGGCGACCTGGTCTTTGATCCCGGGTGGACGGAAGTGGTAATCCCTGGCGGTTTCCAGATCGCTGAATCCTTTTTCTATGTTGGCTACAACGTGATCCAGGATTCTCCTGATGACATGATTGTCGGTCTGACTGAAGATATTGACTGGAATTCAGTGGCTGATGATTATGTTTATTGGGGCGGCGCCATGTACCTGCACGTTG
>DAOUUR010000577.1 GCA_030668045.1 bacterium | reverse complement strand
TCGGGATGCCGGATGAGAACAACTCTGGATTTCTCTTCGTTCTTTATCAATTCCTCGGCCATCAAGGGCAAACCCGCCGCAAGACCGACAGCCGCACATCCGGTGCTCTTGATAAAATCGCGCCGGGTTAACTTCGTAGTTTTATTATTCATTTTCTCCCACCTCTCATTTTAGACGATCTGTGATCTTTTCTACACACGAGGTCACTAAACCGGTGGCTCCTTTTTCTGTCGAAGCGTCGAAAACAACAACCAGATATTGTTCCTGTTGACGAACTGCAATCCATTTGTCTTTATCGAGACAGGACGCACCGGTTTTTTCAGCTTCGGGAGCGTAACTCTGAATAAATGAAGCATAGGCGTTGCTTGCCGCCTGCGAATTTATATACTCGACACAGAGCAGGTATGTCTGAGCAGGATCGTAACACCCCAGCACCGCGTTTGTTTCGTCGTTTAGTTGCAGTATGTTTTCAACCGCAAGATAGTAATGGTAGTTCAAGGAAGCATGCTGATGGAAAAAGCGGATGCTGCCTGCACGGAGATTATCTTTCGGAAGATACTCAATAAGATGCGGCTTGTTGCTGTCGCTACCATCATGGCTGGGGGATATTCGCTCGGCTATCTGACGGCTGAGAGCATACACGGCCTCTTTAGTTTGGTCAGTTTCGGATTCTGCCAGAACGCAAACAAACATGCGCGCCTGCCAGAAACATAACCGGCCGCCGGAGTATTCATAACCTTGCCCAATACCCGACTCTTCACTTTCACGGGCATGGCTGAAAATGCCGTACGCATCCTCGTCGCGTCCCATATCGAACATCTCGACCATAATGCCCGGTTGCTGATCCGCATCGTAATGAAACACGGATAGCCTGCGGAAATCGTATGACCGATAAACCTCACCGGCGCCATTGATGTAGTCGAATATCGATTCCCGATCATACGTCTGGATAGAATCGCGAAGATGCCAGCCCTCTATTTCGAGTGGCAAGTACTGCTTCATATTCTCCGTCGCTCCTCTTTCACTCGGCACACCACAACCGATTTGGACTACTGTGATGATGACCACAGCCACGATCAGCAGGTGTGTCATCGTTCTGTTTTGTCGTTTGACGCTATCGATCATCCTTCACATCCTCCGTGCATATCAACGATATAGTCGGGCGCCTTTGTCTTTGCGACCATAGAACAGATCATCGCCCCACGCCGACACAGTGCGGGCAAATGTTGAACGCTTGATTCCAGCCCGGACCAAATTATGTGTAAACGTTGGGGGATGTGAGAACGGGCAAACTTTCATGCACAAACCGCAATCGGTCCCGATCACCCGCCAGTAGTGCAGGCATTTTTCCCGATCAAGCACCCACTTCTCGGCACCGCGCAGGTTTGTTTTGTCGCCATCACTTATCGCGCCAGGCGGACAGTTGGCCGCACACTTGAGGCACTTTTTGCAGAAATCCTGAACGCCAAACTTGATTGGCTTATCCGGAATAAGCGGAAGGTCGGTTGTGACTGCACCGAGCCTGAGACGAGCGCCCAGGCGGGGAGAGATCAGGTAGCCGAACCGTCCCAGCTCACCAAGACCGGCATCGTGGGCCACCGGTGGTAACATTATCTGGTAATTGCTTCCGGCAACATGAGCGCGCGCTGGATACCCGAGAGAGCGGATATGTTCGGCCAGCGGAATGGAGATGCGCGAACCGTTGAGATACTGGCGGGCGGTTTCTTCGGTGGCCGCCAGATCGGGAGCCGCCTCAACACAGGTATAGTCCATCTCAAGAGTAAAGCAGATTGCAAACTGATGCCGACATTCGATTGGCTCACCCCATTTTTCCGGACCGCGTCCGACATGAGAGTAAACAAACATC
>DAOUUR010000384.1 GCA_030668045.1 bacterium | reverse complement strand
ACCTCTCCCACCGAGACGGCCTTCGAGGAAACAGTGTCGCGTTTTACCGATGATCGGGCCGAGTCACCGATGTCGATTGAAGTGACCCAGAAGACGTTCACCTACACAACGCTTGCGGACAACAATCTCGTCATCCTGCAGTATATCCTGAAGAACAACAACACGGCGATTCTGTATCCGCTCTATGTCGGCATCTACGCTGACTGGGATGATTCAGTTTACAACATGAATGCCGGTGGCTACGATGCCACCAGCGGTTTGCTATGGACTGCTTACAACAATAGTGTCTCGAAGCTGAAGTATCGTGGCCTCAGACTTCTCCATGGTGAGCTTTCCTCTGCTCTAACCCAGATCAGCTCTGCCATTATCTACCCTGAAGGTTTCACCGAGACTGAAAAGTTCCTGTCCCTGATAGCCGGAACCGGTTCTGCAGGGACCTACACCAACTCCCAGACCGATGTTAATCAGGTGATGGCTGCCGGGCCACTCAATCTAAGTCCGGGTGGTATCGACACAGTGGCGTTTGCATTTGTTGCCGGTCTTGACTCGGCGACGTTCGAAGAAGTTACCGAAACGGCTGCCTACGCCACCGCGGCTTACAACGATATTGTCCTTGATGTCGAGCAACCGGGCCAGCAGAGTTTGCCGACTACTTTCGCACTGCATCAGAATTTCCCCAATCCGTTCAACCCGGCGACGACGATATCGTTCGATCTGCCGAGGGCATCCGATTACACTCTGACGATCTACAATCTGCTGGGACAAAAAGTCGAAAAGGTAGACGGACGAGCCAGAGCAGGCCAGGTCAAGCTAGTATGGGATGCAAAGGAGCACGCTTCCGGGATATATCTCTATCGAATTGACGCCGGAGACTACACCGACTCCAGAAAAATGCTGCTCCTTAAATAGAGTGAGGCTACCAAGTCTTACCGCAGAAAAGCAACGGCACGAATACTGTACTTGCGTTGGAGTAATGCGGCCTCTTCCGGTCGATGTGCAAATACAATCAGGCGGTCACTTGCGATATCACCAAAATCGAAGTCGCTTCGGTGACGATATTCTTTTTCGTTTCGCCAGTCAGTAATCGCACCGGCAGACTGTGTGAGCCACAGGTCAATCTCATCGGACAATCGTTCTCCCCTTTTGGTATATCTAACCTGTCTGATACCACCTGCACGAGCGCACTCTCTCTCGATTCCGATTCCATATGGCTCAAATGACATCTGCCGATACCTTGCCCGCCATTTCATCAACGGTATCGCTTCTGCTGGCGCCAGCGAAGAGAACGAGACGGTCGCGATATTCTGCGGCATGTGCCTGGAAGATGCCACGATCAATTTCCGATCCAACATGCGGTGAAGAGTCGCCAATGCCGAACGCGGATAGGAGTCAGATGATATTACTGCCTGATAATAATCAATCAGTTTCTCACCGGGCCAGCAAGAATTAGCCGCTCTGGTCCAATGGATGATGTAGCCATTGCCGATACTGGCCAGCTCCGAACTCAGTTGTGAATTTTCCAAATTGTACGACAGAGGGCGGTCACGCAGAAAGTGCTCTGTCTGAAACGAGAGCTTAAGCTCTTTTCCGGCCTTTCTCGCATCTTCAAGGAGTGAGCGAAGATTCCCTCCCTCTCTGATCGCGACAGGAATCAAGAGACTGGCCGCCTTCACCACTGCACGATCTCGCACCGGTCGCAAATCTTCGGTTTGATCAACGGTCGAATCGACCCTGCGGAATTCGGTACGCTCTGCCGTCAGGCTGAACTGATCCTGCAAAAAGACAGACAGCTCGCGCAACCGATCTTCAGACTCGGCGAGTACGTAAACGATCAATGGAATATTCATATCCGATGCCAGAGACAATTGCAACTCCCAGGTCGGCATACCGTGAGACGTCACCAGGGTGTGACCGGACGAAGCCACCCATCTGACAGCCTCGACTGTCTTCTGCACCCATACTGATCCACCGGAGGGATGCATCGCCTGACGCGATATAAGAATAGCTGCTGTCTTGCTCATCTGTAATAAACCATCAACAAACTCAAGCCCAACCGGAATAATCTCATCGACACTTTGCTATCCAGATCGCCCCCCCTCCGGACTCACCCGCCAAAGCTATAACTGATACCCGTCAAATCCCAGAGTTTTTTCGTTTATATCGCAACAGCAAACTGCTATCTTACAACCCAACGAGCTATGAAACGCACTGAGGTCATGCTCTGGAGTTTAACGATGAAGATTGCCAGGTTCACCGTTCTTTGGTTATTGTTTCTATTATTGGTTCTTGTGGCAATTAGTCATAGCGCTATTCTTACAGTCAGTCGCGGCTCCGATTTACAGTCGGTCATTGACTATGCCGGTGACGGCGACACTATCACGCTTGCCGGTAAGAATTTCGAGGCCCGCCCTACCGCCTTCACCGACTCCCTCTGTGGCAACTGCGAGGATCCGCAGACCCACATTGACGGAACCTACGGGTTTATCATCCGAGATAAGTCGCTGGTGATAATCGGTGACAGTCGCCAGCGAAGTAGTCTGGTAACAAACGCTGGATATGGTGTCTATATAGTCAACTCGCCTTACACCGAAATCCGCAACCTCACTATCACCGGCGGAAAACGCGACCCCTACGAATTTGCCACCAACGCCGCTATCGTGGTGCGAAACTCCAGAGTCGAGGTGGTCGATGTTGATATTCGCGATAACAATCATCGGTCCGCTGACAGCGCGGTCATTTCAGGTATCGGTGGCATCTTTGGTCGCGAGGGCGCCGAACTTACTATCCGCAACTGCAATATCTCCGGCTGCAGCTGGGATGGTGTCGCTCTCTACCGGGGAGCAGTGGCAACGATTACTGACTGTCGAATCGAAGACGGACGAGGGGCCGGTATCGGCGTGACATGGGATGCCGCCTGCTTCGCCTATCGCAACGACATCAGCGGATACTGGAAAGGGATTGGAGCCTTCGGTACCTCATGGGTAGTGGCCCGCAACAATGTTGTTCATGACAATCTCGGATGGGGTGTGGTGGCCAGCGGGCAATCTTTCATGGATATCTCCAACAATGTCGTCCATCACAACGGCAATTGT
>DAOUUR010000014.1 GCA_030668045.1 bacterium | reverse complement strand
GCCTTCTTCCGGAAGTTCACAAAAGACGAGTGGAATGGGCACAGACAAGTCAATTGAATGCATACGCTTTTGCGCGGCGATATAGGACTCCAGTCAGATCCGTCATGTGGTAAGTGCCAGAACTCGACTACGGTGTTCGAGCTGGATCGACCCCAGAGTGAATTTTCGCTCAAAGCCGTATTTTGGCCTTCCCGGATTTTCTAACGATTTTCTAACAGCGAACTACGCTGAACTTGCTTGTACTTCCACTAACTTGCTTGTACTTAACCGAACTTAACCTTTGTAAGTGCATGGTATTAAGCGTAATATGTCCCGTTATAAGGACTTAGCCGAAATCGCTGTCGTCGAATCCCTGTCTCCTAGCCAGAAACAAGTTTCTCCTACTATACTCTAACCCAAATCAGGTTTTCGACAAGAACAGTCCGGCAGACCAGTAGTGTGACAAAGTCCATATAGGTCAAACAGTTATCTCTGATCAATGGTCAGAACAATCCGATAATCATGATAAAATAGACTCATTTTACTCGCGGCAGCTGGCGCAACTCGCTGTGATTTGACGGGAATACCCTTGATAGCTAACGGTTTGCCGGCTTGAGCCGATAACATATTGAAAGACAATACTGTCTCCGGGAATGTCAAAACCAGGTGATGGTATTTCCAGACTAGCTTGAGGGTAACTGGGAAGAGACTGCTGAGGCAGAGGTCCGGTGCTCACGAAGTGTTATATTAAGGAAGAGTAACGTGAAAGTGTTTTCGTCGTTATCTATCCGAAGTCAGATTCTCATACTGGTCATGGTCCTGGTTGTGATCTCGCTGGTGTCGCTTGCGGCACTGACGATAGTTCAGCTGCGGAACCACTTGACACAGAGCCTTGAGGAGGAGGCGATCATTCTATGCACGCTGATGGGTGACGGAGTCGCCCCCGGTATGGAATTTCAAGATAGTCTCTTTATCGCTGACATAGTTCAAAGAGCAACCAGTAGTGGCAAGATAGTTGAAATCTGTATCTGTGACAGTGATGACAACATCGTGCTGAGAGAACTTCACAAGGATATACCCTCTTCGCTAGTCGAACTCTGTTCAAGTGCTGATACTCTGACAATCACACATCTCGATGGCTACTGTGTGGTCACCAAAGCAATCCACTTTCGCGGCAAGATGGTCGGCGACCTGAGGCTGGCATTATCTGAGAAGCCGGTGGCGGATCGCATAGCTTCCAGTATCAAACTGGTAGTTGGGTTTTCTGTACTCGTTCTGCTGCTGGCGGTTTCGGTCGGCTTGGCGATCTCACATAGAATCGTTCGCCCGATCAAGATCTTCGAGCAGGCGTCAAATCGCATTAGCGCCGGTGATATGGTTTCGTCAATAGGAACCACCGTGTTCCATAAAGATTTTGCAACACTGGGAAAAGCCTTCAATCGAATGCAGGAGAGACTAAAGGAAGCCTTTGCAGAGTTGGAAGGATCGCGTGACAACCTTGAAGATCAGGTTCAACAGAGAACATTAGAATTAGAAAAGGAACTGGGCGACAAAAATCAAGCTGAGTTAGCCCAGAGAGAAAGTGCGGAGCGGCTGCGGGCGACACTTGAGTCCACTGCCGATGGAATCCTCGTTGTCAATGATGAAGGGGAAGCTACTCATGCCAACGCGCGGTTTGCCGAACTGTGGCACATCCCAAAAGAATTGCTCGACACTCACGATGACAGCAAGCTGATAGCGCACGTTCTTGACCAACTGACCGACCCGGTCGCATTCCTTGATAAGGTGAATGCGTTGTACCATTCAACCGATGAGAGCTTCGATGTCCTCAATTTCAAGGACGGCCGCGTCTTTGAGCGCTTCTCCTGTCCGCTCATCCGGGAAGGCGGAGCTGCGGGGCGTGTCTGGAGTTTCCGTGACATCACCGATCGTGTCAATAACGAACAAAAACGGCTCGATCTACAGAGCAAGTTGGAGCGAGCTCAGAGAATGGAGTCGCTCGGTATCTTAGCAGGAGGTGTGGCGCATGATCTCAATAACATGCTCGGGCCGCTGGTTGGCTATCCTGAGTTGATCCTCTCTAAGTTGCCCGACGACAGTCCGGTCCGAACACAGCTTCTACGTGTCGCCGGGGCCGCACACTCAGCGGCGGAAGTGGTTCAGGATTTGCTGACCCTCGCTCGTCGCGGTCGGTATGAAATGGAGCCGATCTATCTTAACGAAGTGATCGAAGGATATCTCGACTCACCATCGCTTATCAGGTTGCGCCATCTCCATCCGAATGTCCAACTCTCGATTAGCCTCGAGAGTGACGCTCAGATGATACTCGGTTCTATGGCCCATCTCGGTAAGGTTGTGATGAATCTCATCGTCAATGCTTTTGATGCTATGCCTGATGGTGGCGAGTTAACTGTGCAGACTACGCAGCGGCATCTCAACGCTCTTCTCGGTGGATATGAGAAAGTCAAAGAGGGCGACTACGTACTCTTGAGTGTACGCGACACCGGTACCGGGATTGCCGCTGAGGATATTGACAAGATATTCGAGCCGTACTATTCCAAAAAGAAAATTGGTTCCAGTGGAAGTGGTCTGGGACTGTCGGTTGTTTATGGTATTGTCAAAGATCACAAAGGCTTCTACGACATCAAATCAACTATCGGTGAGGGGACAGAGTTCATTCTGTATTTCCCAATCACCAGTGAACAGGCCCGGGAAAAAGACCTCAAGGTAGAACAGGTCGGAGGCAGTGAAACACTTCTTGTTGTTGACGATAACCCCGATCAGAGACAGATGGCCTGTGACCTTCTGGAAAGTCTCGGCTACGAAGTCGAAATAGCTATCCACGGCCATGACGCCATTGAGTTCCTCAAAGACCGCACCGTTGATCTGGTTCTTCTCGATATGATAATGGAGAAGAACTTCGATGGTCTCGATACGTATCGCGAGATCATAAAAACGCATCCGGGGCAACAAGCCTTGATCGTCAGTGGTTTCTCTGCTACAGAAAGAGTGGCCGAGATGCAGAAGCTTGGGGCCGGTCAGTACATCAGAAAGCCATACACTCGCGATACAATCGCCAGGGCAATCAGAGAAGAACTTGACAAGACGGTAGACTTTCGTCGTCCGCCCGTCCATCAGGTCTAGCGCCAACCGCAATGCTATCTATAGTTTGCGGCTATCGATTTATTCGTGATGCAGCGCTTCGATGACAGGTAAGCCTGTTATAAGACATAGGCCAACCTGCTTTAAGGACCAAGTCGCCATAACACATACAAACCAGGCGTGCTTGCGTCATAGGTGAGCGTAGTCGAAGCATGCACCGAATACCGCAGACGACAACACTCAGGACAGGTCAACGCTCAAGGTGGCGGCCAGAGCGCTCAGGGTGAACACATTTTTTCTGTTGACCAAGTTGCAGTACCGCATATATTTACATGGAATAGCATGTTGGCTGAAAGGTGTCCTGAGTGTCCAGATTGATCCGATCGTTCTTGTTAGCTTTGTTGGTGGTTGTGTTGTCATCAACCGTCCAGGCGCAGGAAACAGGTCTGGTTCGGATCAAGGTTGACGTGGATTCGGTGGCGCTTATAGTTGACGGCGACTCGGTTTACACGGATTCCTATGGCAGCGCCCTTCTAAAAGATGTCTGGTTCATCTTGAGCCTGCCGGTGGGGGACCATTCCCTTGAATTTTATCACCCTCCTCACGACCCGATTACCAGATCTGCTACATTGGGGGGCGACGAGGTTGTGACGCACGAAATCTTCTTCGAACCAATTGATTCTGCAGCTTTCATAGTTAGCCTGATGGTAAGCTCCGATCCAGATACTTCGGCGATATATCTGGACGGTCAGAATACTGGATTATTTACACCGGCTCTGGTATCGGTTGATACCGGGCAGCATCGACTTGAAGTTCGCAAGGAAGGTTTTGAGTCGTTTCTGGAAACTCTGAAGGTTGGAGTGGGGCAGAAGGGGTCGATCAATTTCATCCTTCGTACTGTTCCCCCGGATTCGGTGACGATCAATAGCCTCGGGCTTGAGTACCTGCCAATGACGCCAATGATGAACCCTGAATTGGCGGATCGGCTCTGGGAGACTTATCGAGGGCTTAGCGAGACATTCCTGATAGTGCCTCTCGGCCAGGGAATCCTTGCGAAGATTTTAGCCGCTGGAGATAGCGAGAGTGAAACTAATGCCCTGATTGGGGCAGGTGTTGTGCTCACCGTTGGTTCCTATCTGATTGGGAAGACCCTCTCCAAGCGTAAACGCCTCCAAATTGAAACTGCCAACGAAGAAGCCAAGCTGGCCAATGAAATAGCCAAGATCGAAAACAATGACGCTGACCGAATAGTCAGAGAAGAAAACGACACGGCTGTCCAGCTTTGGGAAGAAGAAAACAAGGGACGGGGCAAAACCAGAAAGAGTATTCACTAAAATCTGATCTTCTCCAGAGTAGTTCTTTCACCCGCGACAAATTCTGAAAGTTTCCCGGAAAGTTGCTTTATCGACATACCAAAGTATGGGAAACACCCCATACCTGAGGGCGCAGCCACTATCTCAAAATTACGCCCGCCCGCGTATCGCTATGCTGCGCAGATAATTAGGCTGGGGCTATCTCGGCACCAACGTTGCGTAGTCCTCCCATGAAACAGAATTGACGGCTGGAACGGTTTCAGGTCGCCAGGAGGATAGACTATGCGTGCGACATCTTTGATAGTATTTGGAGTAGTGTTTTTGGTAGCAATCGCGTTTGCCCTTGTGCCGAACGCTAACTCGGAAACAGACACCGGCTCTTGTAGCGACTGTCATGACTCAGTTTTGTCGGAGCGAACCAGTCACTTTATTGATACTGAAGACGACTGTTTGTTTTGCCACGAGACCGATATTGCGGGGGGAGAGATTCACGCTATTTCTTTTGGCGAAAATGATCTTTGTGTTGCCTGTCACGTTGAGCAGGATCGGATGGATACAACCGATGTCCACGGCAGTCTCAATTGCATAGAGTGTCACAATCCGCATGGCTCGAACCATGCCTATAGTTTCAGTACTGAGAGTGTCAGCCTCTGTGCAGAAACGTGCCACACTTCAGATCAACTGGGGAATTCCCACGCTATCGGAGAAGGCGTCTTTGATATGCAGACCGGCGAAGACATGACATGTATCTCCACCTGTCACAGTATACATAAACCTCGAGATGTGAAGCTGCTGCAGGTAGTTGGGCGGGACGGTTTGTGCATTCAGTGTCACGATGACAAGTACTGATTAGTCGGAGAGGATCTTGTTCATCATGGCTTTTGGATTCAGACCGAGGCGTGCAAACTTGCCGATCAAGAATGATGACGTCATGATCAGTTTCATCGAGGTCAACAGGTACTCGCGTCGGAACGAATCCTTGATCCTGCGGAAGTCGAGCATCTTCGGCATGTAGAAGCGACGGTAACAGTCAATGATGGCCAGGTCGATCTCAGCGAGAGTCATAGCCGAAGGTTTGATTATCGGGTCGATCAGGTTGTAGTTGCGGTAATCCCAGACTTCGATTTGATCTTTGACGCCTTTGTACAATTCCGAATATGGCCAGGGTGTGATGGCCAGAAAATGAGCAAAATCGGGATTGAACTCTCGGGCCTGTTTGAGCGTTCGGTCGATTGATTTGGGGGTCTCATTGATAAATCCAAGTACAAACGATGTTTCGGAAATCATCTTGTGTTCAGCGATGAGTGCGATTGCCCGTTGTGAATCGGCGACGGTGATCTCCTTGTTAATACTGTCAAGCGTCTCTTGATCGGTAGCCTCGGCGCCGACATAGATATGGATCACCCCTGCGCGCCGATACTTGGGTAGAATATCCTCATCACGAACAATATCCTCAACTCGGGTTTCAATCAGGATGTAAATGCCCAGGTCGGCGGCGATGATCCGGTCGAGCAGTTCTTCCCAGCGGTCCCGTTCGAAGGTCGGGTATTCATCGGTGAAGAGGACAACGTTTATCCCGTGCTGTTTGTTGAGACGTTCGATTTCGGCGACAACATTGGCCGGACGACGACCCCGCCATGTCTTTTCCCAGAACCGCTGTTGCGAACAGAACGTACATTCATGGTTGCAACCACGCGAAGTGGACACCGCCCCCAGAACGGAATTTGGGATGACGTAGTACTTGTAGACCGACCAGTCCAGAAGGTCCGAGGCAACATCGAGAGTGTCGAGGTCTTCCACGAACGGCAGGGGAGGATTGATTTCGATTTTGCCGTTGGTGGAGTGAATCAGGTTGGGCGTCTGGTGTCGTTTGTCCGGGTCGTCGAAGTTGGTCAGGAATTGAAAAAGTGGCAACTCTCCTTCGCCCGATATGATATAGTCAATCGGACATTCTGGCGTCTCGAGTATTTCACGGAAACAGAAAGTGGGATGAACGCCACCGATCAGGGTAACACAGTCCGGTTTGACCTCCTTGGCTGTCTTACAGAGTTGCTCGGCATCGGGGTAGGTCGGCGTGATAGCCGATGTTGCAAGGATGTCGAAGTTGACACTCCCCAGATGACGTCGAATCTGTTTGAAATCATGACGAAGAGTCATGGCGTCATAGATTTCAACATCCCATCCGGCTTTCCGTGCCTGAGCACCGAGATATGCAAACCCGAGCGGCGGCCAGCTACCGGCTACCTCAACCACGCCGCAATGATACGGAGGAGTAACCAGGATAATCTTTTTACGATCCGCTGCCATACTTCCTCACGTACCGGAGATGAGCTGCAATTCCAAAGATCGTTACTGTCACGAGGGCTACGTGTTTTACAATCAGAGCGGCCACCTGTCCCTGACCGACCGCCGGGTTCCACTCATAATCCATGAAGAACCACGCGCGCACCGCACCGGCCACGATTACAAAAGCAAGCGCGCCATAGGTAATGCGAGCGAGACGGGAAAACACTTCGGGCATGGCTTGATCACGAATACCGGTTCTGTCCAGATAGCGACCAAGAAAATAGATAACCAGTATGTTGGCGGCCAGCATTGCGACCGCCAGGTCATGGAAATAGTTCAAGATCATTATCGCGATACCGGTCATCTATTGTGGCGCTCCATAGTTAAACAGGAACAGTTTTCCACTCCTGGGGTCGGCAATATACACGTTCTGCCTTCTGGTATCAATGGCGATTGATGAGGGTTTCTCCATCAACTTCTCCGTGGGATAGGAGGCAACAAATCGTCCGAGGATGTTGAACATATGGATTCTGCCGTTGTTGCTGTCAACGATATGAAGTCGCCCTGAATTGCGAACCCCACTGGGATCGAACGATGAAGAGTCGATCATCGAAGAATCAATTACATGATCCAGCGCAAATCCCTGAGGTGCCATCGGCATAGTGGTGACGATCGAATCAAAGTCGTATATGAAGTTACCGTCGCAAGTGAATACCTTGATGAGCCCCTCGGCGGCATCTCCCACCAGCAGGCGGCCATCAAAAGTAACAAACACAGACGATGGCAGGCCGATTTTCCGGGTAGTGTCGATCGGTATCTGGAGAATCAGTTCGCCCTGCTGAGTGATTTCACTGGCGTCAGTCATGGAGATTGCGAGAACCTGTTTCAGTCCGATATCGCTGACATATAGTACGCCGCCATAGAAGTTTGCCGCAAGAGGCGAGAGTTTTGTCTCACCATCTGGCAGCGTACCGAACGAGTTGACATACGTCCCTTTCCGATCATATTGTACTATGACGTGCTTGCCATGATCAACGACAAAGATCGACGAGTCGGAAAGATCGAACGAAGCTGGCACGACCGGTTCCGGGTCGGTCAGGTGCAGCGTAGTGATCCGGTTGAGGTCGGGAGTGAAGAGGTCGATCCTTGGTTTCCCTACGTAACAGACAAAAAGAGTGTCGTGCAGGAATTTTAGACGTACCGGTTGCAACGTCTCATTGCCGTCCATCAGCATCCGTGAGGAGACATAGCATGGTGGGTCGGTGTAGGCAGGACCTTTGACCTCGCGTTCTCCACCGCAGGAAAGCATCCAGAGCGCGGTGCAAAAAACCACACAGCCCAGATTGGCACAGCCCCAACCCGCACAGGAGCGCCAGCGTCGATTAGCCATAGCTGTGGATTGTCTCATACAGATATCCAACTCCCCAGAGGGCGAACATGACCGTGAGGGCGGCGATAATCGTCAGCCAGCAGAATAGCCGTGTTGATATTTTCATTCCGATTCGCGTATGCAGCACCAGACTATAGAGCAACCAGCTGATCAACGACCATAGCTCAATGGGATCCCATGCCCAGTAACGCCCCCAGGCGGCGTGCGCCCAGATTGATCCGGAGACGATCATCACGCCCCACAGAATCAATCCAAATATTACAAAATTCAGAATTGTGCCGGGGAGTGCGCGATACTCGGGGAGCTTCCCGGATAAGTCGCTGAGACTGTTCATGCGTTCCTCGCCCAGCAGGTAGATCGTCGAGAAGGAGGATGCGATTACAAACGCCGCAGCTCCCGCTGTAGCGAACGAGGCATGAATAAACAGCCAGACATTATCAAGTGTTGCAGAAAGGGGAGAAGGGTCGGTCGGCAGAGTCGAGGCCCACCCAAGAAGCAGCATCGAAGCCAACCCTACTGGTAGTGTCAAGGCTATCCTATTGCGAGCGAACAAATCGATAGCAATGTAAATGAGCAGCACAAACCAGACCGATATCGTCATTGACTCAAACAGCGTTACAAATGGTGGGTGTCCGGTGAGGGTCCAGCGAAGGATGCCCTGAACGGTTAGAAACAGAAGAGCGGCGATAAGTACTATGCGGACAAGTCCGAGCACGGCGTTCTTCCGAATCACCGTTGCCCACGCCGACAAACCAAAAGCCAGCGCGGTGCTCAATGTGGCCAGCCAGAAAAATATCGATTCAGTTGAAGTCACGTTTCTTTCTCTCTCCAATCAAGCGCGAAACAAACCCAATAACCATTCCACCGATGGCCGACCAGAATCCAAAAAAGACCAGTCCCAGGTATGGGCTTTTCAAGACGTCGATATACGACCACCGTCTCAACCGTGGCACCGAGAATTGGTGGCCGCCGACGGTCGCTACTTCTCCCACGGCCAGAGTGTCAAGGTACAGGGGGAGCTCGTTTTTTTCAACGCTTATCTCTAACAACGTTGAGTCAAGTTCGGTTCCTTGCGGAATCGCCTCAAGGCCAACCTTGAGGTTCTCCGTGTCAATGAGGACGTAATCAACGTACTTCGCCTCGCCGTCGGTCTTCTGGGTTGACAGTCTCACAAAAGAGCGAAACAGAACCATACCAGACGTATCAGAGACAAGAAGTTCGGGGGAATAACCGTTCTTTGGGCCCAGGTGAAACTCAAGGCCATTGAACTCATACGGCTTGTTTAGATAGATCACTTCGGTTGATTCGTCCCCAAGAGGAGAGTGAAGAGTAACTTCAACGGCGTTGGTCTCTTTGGCCTCAACTACATAGTCGGTGTAAACCTTGTCAAGCGTGATGGCAAAACGTCTCGACTGTTCCGAATAAAATGGTCCGTTGAATTGACGGTGGTAATCTTTGGCGATATCGTTGGCCGTTTGACCTTCAGTCAAGCCGTAGATGCCCTCGAATTTGTAGAGATAGTTCAGTATGACGCCGGCCATAATCAGCAGGAGTGACAGGTGGAAAATGATCGAGCCGAGATGGCGGGCTTTCAGTAGTGTTTTTTCAAGTTTCAGGATTGACCGAAACCGTTTGACTTTGCAGAAGATCAGATTGATCGCCAACAGGCCGAGAACGATGAAGAAATATGGTGCGAAGAATATCTGGTCGAGCGCCAGCGTGTTGATCACAGCATAGTAATCACCGAGCGTTTCCTGCCAGTCGATGATTTGCCCCTGCGCGATACCTCTCTGTGGGATGACCGCAGAGAGAATGATTAGAGCCAGCAGGCTGGCGATCAGGAAGAAGGCCAGGCGGGTGGAAGCGAAATTGATTCTCATCTTACCCGCCGTTTCTTAGTAATCGGATCCCGCGTGAGTTTTGCAGACCTCACTCCAACATTCCGGGACGGAGTAGTCTATGTCGGACAGCATGCCATTGCAGAAGGCATCGACAGAATCACCACTGCCGGGAGTTCCGGTGCCGTAGCGGTCCTGATATACCCATTTCTTGTTCTGTCCGTGGACAAAGAGACCCGCCGGGGGCGTGCCGCCAGCCCACGAAGTAGTATCTACTCCGACGCCGAAGGTGCTGGCGTAGTCCCACATATGGCAGGCAAAACAACCCTGTGCCAGCTGGTGAGCAGCCCTCGAGGCTGGATGGATAGGGAACCGGCTAGTGGCAGCACTTCCATTGGCAACATCCCAATAGACTAACGGTCGATGGCAGACGTTGCACAGCGGCGTACCGACAACATCGTCTGAGACGATTATATCAACAAGCAGATGATCGGCGTTGGAGCCATGCGGGCCTTTTGGATCGCCAGCCTGGTTTGAGGTGTGGCAATCTGAGCAGTAAGTCAGTCCTGATGAGCCCCACGGCTCGAACATGGTAGTCGTGTTACAGAAGCTGTTCTGGTTAGCGATTGTTATCCCGTGGGTGGATGGATAGTTCGGATTGATCTCCGCGGCCAAATTGCGAGCGCCACTTGGAAGCGTCGTATAGTTGGAATGGCACTTGAGGCAGATCTCGTATTCTTTCACCGTGGCATCGTTAACGACGGTGTAAGAGCTTGGAGCTGTAAACACGTTGGCATTATCGCTTGGGGTTGCCGCTGCTGGCCAGGAATCGGGTCTGACTCCCCAGACACCCTTCAAAGCATTGGAAGCCAGGCTTGTTGAACCATCGTGTGTTCCCTGTTGGGCGGCGTGCGGATTATGACAGTCAGCGCATTCGGCATGGCGGTTTAGGCTGTCAAGATCGGAAGCAATTTCTCCCGGTTTGTGGCGGCCGCTGTATGTCAGAGTCGGGTGTGCAAATGTGCGGCTAAAGGCGGCATCTATGGCGGTCGATGGGGCCGACATACTCTGGACACCATAATAGTCACCAGAGGTGTGACAACCAAAACAGAGGTCTTCTTCGAGAGGATCGGTCAAGCTCGCCTGCCCCAGTGTGTCGAGCATCCTACGTATGGGTGAGTCGTGCAGGCCGAACTTGTTGCTGGCGTCCTGGTAAGATTTTGCGATGTTATCGTTGTGACACTTGATACAGTTGGCGTTGAAAGTCGAGCCATCGGTCGTGAACGTCGATGTAGCGTTGTAATTATGTGCAGAGGTTGCGGCATTGTAGCCAGCTTGTGAGATAGCCGGTGTCTCGGTGGTGCCGTCAGAGCGGGCGTACGTTTTTGTCTGGGTGGAAGTGTGACAGGACAGGCAGATACCTCCGGTACCCGATGATGAATAGTCGCTGTTGGATAGAACAGAGGCGTCACCCTGCACGACGGTCGATGTAATGTCGGCCCGTAGGTTCTTGGCCCGAGTGCCTATTCCGGTATTCTGATCCGGACTGAAAATATCGTGGTGGACATGGCACATCAGACATGTCCTGTTGGCTACGTCGTAATCGGCATTCTGGCTGGTCATCTTGTGGTGATACCCTGAGGTTGTCGTCATCGCATTACCTATAGATGAGTGACAACCGCAGCCGTCACCTCCGGTTGGCTCACCACCAGAAACAGAAAAACCGGCGCTGTGCGGGTGACAGCCAGTACAATCTTGGGCATCATAGTGAGCCCCAGTCTGAGAACCGTCATTGCGATGGTGTCCGGTCGAGGTGTGGCAGACTTCGCACACGCCAGAGTAAACGCCATTGGTTACATCGGCCATAGCGCCTGCGGTTGGATCACCGGGGGTGGGGTCGGGGTCGTTGTACGGATCCCCAATACCGAGTGTCTTGAAAAGAACCGCTACGTTCCCAGAGTTTCCGGAAACATCAATGCTGTCTCGCACCAGATAGATATTGGTTGTAGCGTGCGGGGCATGACAGACAAGACAGTCCTCACTTTGGTGATCGAGGACATCATGACAGGCCGAAGCGGTTCCGCCGCAATTGTCAGCGTCGTTGTTGCGGCGCAGCAGGAAGCCGTCACCCGCTGGGATATCCGATGTAACGGTCAGTTCGTCGGCGTTGTCAGTGTAGCCATCGGTGGCGGGGGCCGACTCGTTATCCTCAATGTAGAAGTAGAGATCGTATGTACCGGTTGGCTGAGCATCACCCGGATCCCAGACGTATGTCGCCTCATATTCTGGTCCGGTAATATGCCGGACTCGCAGGCCCTGGTTGCCGTGGGTGGCGGCGTTCACAAGGGTATATTCGGTGGAGGACTCGTCTCGGACTTTGAAAGTTATGGTGAAAGCCTGATAACCGGGCATGTCGGCGTCCTGAAAGGCCGCTTTCAAAACGGCGAATTCCGTTCCGACGCGTGTGATTGAGTTGGGGATGACCTTCGTCGTGTCGGCAACGATCGTCGGTGCGTTGTTAGAGACAGCGTCGTAGAGTTGCAGTTCGTCACCATTGTTCTGGTAGCCGTCGTAGGCTGTGTCGGCTCCATCGGTGATGTGAAAATAGAGATCATAGTAGCCGAGTTGCTGGACGTCCGGCGGATCCCAGGAGACTGAAGCAGTATATACACCACCGCCCTGATCGGCAATATTGACGCCACTCTCGCCGTGGGCGTTGTTGTTGGCCAGAATAATCTCGGAGACATTGTCCGGCTCGCGCAACTTGAACGTCACCTTGAAAGTCGATACAATCGGAGCATCACCATCGATAAACGTCGCTGATATGGTCGCAGGGTTGGCGCCGATTCGTTCCAAGCCAGCCGGGGAGGCAGTTGTTTCGTCGCCTGAGACGACCGGTGGAGCGTTTTCACCACCGTTGGTGATAAGAAGTTCGTCGGCATTGCTGACATACGGATCGGTCGCTTCGGCGTAGGCGTCGGCCACTTCACACTGGAGATCATAGTAGCCGAGCATCTGATTATCGGCTGGATCCCAACTGAAGGTCGCGGTGTACGATCCGCCACCGTTGTCGGTGATGGCCATCCCGCCAATGCCGTGCTGGAGACTGTCGGCAACAGTTTCGCGGAACTCGGCATAGGGTGACTGGACCTTGAACGTTACCAAGAACCCGTTGATTCCGGGCTGGTCAGTATCTTCGAAATCGGCGCTGAACTGGGTGGTGATGGCGCCGACCCGGTCAATCGAAGCCGGGTTTGCCGACGTAATCCCCGCCGTGATGGTCGGGTTGGAATTGACGATAACTTCACCTATTTCCAGTTCATTTTCATTGGATGTAAAGAGGTCCTCCACCGTGCCGGTACCGGTGCCATCATTGACCGAGAAGTAGAGGTCATATAGTCCCATCTCCTGAGCATCGTCGGGATCATAAGTGTACTCGGCGGTGTAGTCACCACCACCATTGTCAGTGACCGTGAGCCCACCGTTGCCGTGGGTGAGGCCGTTGACCAGGACCAATTCGGTAATGTCGTTAGGGTAACGGATCTTAAAGGTGATAGTAAAGCTGCCCACTGCCGGTTCGTTGTCATCGGTAAAGTCGGTCGAGATCACAGTTGTGTTGGTGCCGAGGCGATCAACCGGGGAGACGTTGACACCTGTTGCGCCCGCAGTAAACGATGGTGCCTGTGGTGGTAGAACTTCCTCTATTGTCAATTCGTTCGGGTTGGCTGCATAGCCATCGTTAGCGTTATCGGTGCCGTCGGACACTTCGAAATAGAGATCGTAGTCACCTATCGTCTGAGCATCATCCGGATTGTAAGTATAGCTGGCGGTATATGATCCCCCTCCTCCGGAAATGATTGTCAGCCCTCCCGCACCGTTTTGCTGATTATTAACCAGCACCACTTCGCTCACATCGTTTATCTTGAATGTACAGAAAAACGCAGTGATTCCGGGTTCATCGGTGTCGGTAAAATCTGCCGAGATAACGGTAGTATTGGCTCCGTAGCGATTGACCGTGGCCGGGGAAACTTGAGTTGCGCTTGCCACGATTGTCGGGGCGTTGTTCGGTAGGTCTTCAGAGATGTTTAGTTCATTCGGGTTGTTGCCATAACCATCGATGGCGTTGTCAGTACCGTCGCTCACCTCAAAATAAAGATCGTAGTCGCCCGTGGCTTGAGCGTCATCCGGGTTGTAGGTATAGCTGGCGGTGTAGTCACCGCCGCCAGTGATTGTCAGCCCACCGGTGCCGTTTTGCAGATTGTTGACCAGCACAACTTCGCCAACATCCTGAATCTTGAATGTGACCCAGAACGCTCCAACGCCGGGCTCGTCGGCATCGGTGAAGGCGGTCGAAATGACAGTCGAGTCGGTGCCGATACGGTTGACGGTCACAGGCAAGACCGTGGTCGCACCTACTGCGACGGTCGGGGCGCTGTTGGGAATGTCTTCGTAGATGTTCAACTCATTCGGGTTGCTGACGTAGCCGTCGATAGCGTTGTCGGTGCCATCGAAAACTTCGAAATAAAGGTCAT
>DAOUUR010000049.1 GCA_030668045.1 bacterium | reverse complement strand
TCACAGGATGAGATTGATGCTCTGTTGACGACGGTGTCGTCCGGCGACGAGGAGATTACCGACGATCCGGTAGAAGACGATCGATTACGATCGATCGTTACCTACGACTTTAAGCACCCCAACCGAGTATCAAAAGACCAGATTAGGACTCTGGAGAATCTTCACGATAATTTTTCAGGGCACTATGGTTCCTCCCTCTCGGCGGCCCTGAGGACTATTGTCGATGTGGACCTGGTATCAGTAGATCAAATCACATACTCCGAATTCATCATGTCCCTGGTCACGCCGTCCTGCACCTATACTTTTGCAGCCCCGCCACTGGAGGCGGTATGTCTGGTAGATTTTAATCCAACGCTGACTTTTTCGCTGATCGACCGGATGTTCGGTGGTACCGGAAAGATTCTGGAGACTGAACGCGAACTAACCGGTATCGAGCGATCTGTTCTGGCGCGTATCGTTAACGCGCTGTACAAAGACCTGGAACGCGCCTGGGAAAACATCATCACCATGAAGACTGATCAGAAGAGTCTCGAGACCAACCCGCAGTTTATCCAGATCGTCCCACCGGGCGAGACGGTTGTAGTTGTTTCATTCCAGATCAAACTCTTTCAATCGACCGGTCTTCTGACCATGTGTTATCCGTATGTATCGCTGGAACCGATAGTGACCAAGCTCTCGGCCCAGAACTGGATTGACGCCACAAAGAAAAAAAGCCATGAGGTGGACCGCAGCCTCAATGAGAACAACCTGCAGAGCGTGTCGGCGGTGGTGACGGCCAATCTTCTTGATACTACTATTAAGATGAAAGACTTTTTGAAACTTAAGACCGGCGACATTGTCCCATCCGAGAAGAAGATAGTGCAGCCGATGGAAATATCGATCAACCAACGCAAGAAATTCTTTGCCAAGCCCGGACTATCCGGAAAAAAGAGAGCCTTTCAAGTGGTTGAAGCCATAGAAGGTATTGTAGAGGAGATATAGATAATGGCTGATGAGAACGATCTGGATCAGGCCGAAAATACACCGGTAGAAGATTCCGGAAACGACCAGGAAGAAGCCCCGGTCGACGCCACTATGGCGGCCGATCAGCAGGCGGAAGGGGAGTCGGCTGCTGAAGCAGGCGACGAGCCTGTCGCAGTGGAAGATGAGTCGGCTGCTGATGGTGCCTCCGAGGAGGTAGAAGCTGCTCCCGAGGAAGGCTCGGCCGAAGATACGCCTGACGCTGAACCGGAACATCAGGATGCTTCAGAGGATGATGCTGAGGCCGCGATGCTGGCGATGCTTGAAGACCTTCCCGATGCCGATGGTGGAGCTGCGCCGGAGGATATCGACTTTGGCTCCGCTAACGTTGCCGAAGCTGAGTTCCAGCATCTTTCCGAACCGGCCGACAAATCGGAGCCGCGCAACATCGATTTGTTGATGGATGTAAACCTGCCGGTATCAATCGAGCTGGGACGAACGAAAATGTCGATCTCCGATATTCTCGCTCTCGGACCGGGATCGGTTGTTGAACTGAGTAAGCTGGCCGGTGAACCGGTCGATGTGATGGTCAATTTCAAGACCGTTGCCAGAGGTGAGGTGGTTGTAATCGACGAGAACTTTGGCGTCCGAATCACCCAATTGATGACTCCTGAAGAAAGGTTGAGAAGCATTGCCGACCAACAGTAATAATATGCGCAGACGATTGGTCACGGTCGCAATTATCCTGGCCGTGGCGGTAGCGGGTCTGGTTTTGATAAACACCGATCCGGTGAGTGCCGAACGAACATCGACCGAGACGCCGGTTCCAATCACTCTGGAAGAGTTGGCTGGCGGTGGGTCGGTCACCGGCGGGTCCCTGACGGCAGCTTCATCGCTACTGAAAATTCTCAGCGCACTGGTGATTGTGGTCGCATGTATCTATGGGGGAGTGTATGTCCTCAAACGGATGATGAACCGTCGCAACAACAGTCGCAACGGGCAGCAGTTACTGGAGGTTCTGGAAACGGCCTACGTGGGTCCAAAAAGAACTGTCTCGTTGATCCGAGTAGGCAACAAGACGGTGCTGGTGGGAGTCACTGAGTCAAATATATCGGCCCTGACCGAATTCACCGCCGATGAGACAGAGGCGATTGTAGCAGTTGAACCGGCGCAACAATTGGAAACAGATGGTTTCAGAGGGGCGATTGCCGTCGCTTCGCAAAAACTTAAGGAGATCGGACTGATAAAAAACAAAGAAGCGCTTGAGGCTTGATCGGTCGGGTGTAATTGCATCCGGAATTTTGCCTCAAACCCGCTGCATGGATGCGGCGATAGGAACTGGAATATATAGGATATGAACAAGACTACGGTAAGAATCCTCTTCCTGGTCGGCATGATCGTACTTGTCGCCTCAGGTCTTAGTGCGCAGTCACTTCCGAAGATATCAATTGAGGTCGGTGAAGCCACCGATCCTTCCGATTTCTCAACCACCCTCCAGATTGTCATTCTCCTGACAGTATTATCGCTGGCACCCTCGATTGTCATCATGGTGACATCGTTCATACGTTTTACAGTGGTGCTGGCTTTCCTGCGGCACGCTATGGGGATTCACCAGATGCCACCGAGTCAGTTGCTGGTGGCACTGTCGCTCATACTCACGTTTTTTGTCATGGCGCCGGTGGCGGAGAAATCGTACACCGAGGGAGTGCAGCCGTACATCGAAAAGCAAATAAGCGGCGAGGAAGCGTTTGCCAAGGCAACGGAGCCGTTCCGTAAGTTTATGTTGTCCCAAACGAGGGAGAAGGACCTTTCCCTCTTTGTCCAAATCGCAAAGGTAGATCAACCCGACAATGCCGAAGATATTCCGCTCCACGTCCTGGTCCCTGGTTTTGTTCTATCGGAACTGCGTACAGCCTTCCAGATTGCGTTTGTGTTGTTTGTGCCGTTTCTCGTGATCGACATGGTCGTGGCATCGGTGCTGATGTCGATGGGTATGATGATGTTGCCGCCAATTATCGTGTCACTGCCATTCAAGATTCTGTTGTTTGTGCTGGTCGATGGTTGGTATCTGTTGATCAAATCACTGGTCGAGTCGTTTCATGTTTAGCGGAGGGATGAGCATATGACACCGCAAATGGTTGTATCTATTGGTCGTGAAGCTCTGACGCTGACATTGTTGGTCGCCGGACCGATGCTTCTGTTCGGACTGATTATCGGTCTCGCTATCGCCATCTTCCAGGCGGTCACTCAGATCAACGAGATGACTCTCACCTTCGTTCCGAAGATACTCGCAATTGGCATGGCGGTGCTGGTTTTCCTCCCCTGGATGATTAACCTGCTGACCGATTTTACACGCCATATGTTCGAACTGATTCCCCAACTTGCCGGTTAGCGTGGCGCCCGCATTGGCGCTCTGCTGAACTATTTTCCAACACTACTGGTAAAATTTTCCGCAGTTATGGGGACCTCCCACTCCCGGCCCTCTGAACAACCCCCGTAAGTCGTGACATAGCAATCTCTTAAGTAGAGTGCGTAACGTGTTTCAAAACGGCACACGGTTTGATTAGGAATATAGTCGAATAACCAAAGGTGTAAGGATTTCGACTTGTTTGATTTTATTCAATATGGCCCCGCCAAGCTTCAGCTCTTCCTGCTGATCTTGTTGCGTCTTGGAGGTTTGTTCCTGATGGCTCCGATTCTGGGTCATCGGATGATGCCCAAGGCCGCCAAGTTTGGCATGGTGGTCCTGATCTCGATGATCATGGTGGTCGCATTGGACTCAGTGGAAATCTCACCGGTCTATTCCTTGTGGGAGTTGGCCGGACTGGCGCTGAAAGAAATTATGGTCGGCGCGATCATCGGGTTGTTTTTCCAATTGATATTCTATGCGGTTCAGACTGGTGGTTCCATAATCGGATACCAGGTCGGTCTGGCCATTGCTACCGAATTTGATCCGAACACGTCCAGTCAGGTCTCGATCATCGGGCGCTTCTGGTACATAATCGCGACCCTTCTGTTTCTCGCGCTGGACGGTCATCACATGATCATTCGTGCTTTTGCAGATAGCTATGCAGTCATCCCGCCCGCGGGAGTAGCAATCGATGGCGAAGTCGGCAATTTGATCATGCGTTACAGCTCCTATGTCTTCATCATTGCGCTGAAGCTGGCGGCTCCGGTAATGATAACTCTGTTTTTGACTGATGTTGCGATGGGCGCGGTCACCAAGACGATGCCTTCGTTCAATGTCTTCTTTGTTGGTTTCCCGATCAAGATCAGCGTAGGCCTGGCCGTGATAGCGTTATCGCTGCCGATCGCAGTTTACGTGCTGGAAAAGTATGTCGGGTTTCTCGACCAGGAACTCAAAGTGATGTTTCTCTCGATGGGGAAGGCCTAAGGACCGATGGCGGATCAGGGTTTTCAAGAAAGAACAGAGAAAGCAACAGTTCAGCGGCGGGAAAAAGCCCGCGAAGAAGGTCGAGTTGCCAAGTCGATGGAGCTTAACGCCGCGGCCATCATTCTACTTGGTTTTCTCAGTTTGTCCATGCTCGGTCCATCGCTTGCAGCTCAACTAAAGCTACTGATGCAGCACACGATGACCAACGCTCCGACTATCGCCGCATCCGATCCGACCTTTTACAAGATTTTCGGAGACAGTCTGGTTCGTTTTTTCCTGATCATGCTGCCGGTGTTTGCGGTGTTGGTCGTGGTTGCGTTGGGAGTCAACATCGCCCAGGTCGGATTTCGCATCTCCCCAAAGGCGATGGAGCCTAAGTTTGAGAAGCTCAATGTGCTGAAAGGTCTCAAGCGGTTGTTCTCGGTGAAGTCTCTGGTCGATCTGGTGAAGAACACTGCGAAGTTTGTTGTTATCGGTTTTGTCGCTTACAAGGGAATCAGCGCCGACTTTGAATCATTCTTTGCTCTTCCGGACATGACGATCCCTCAGGTGGCCGCGACGATGGGCCGGCTTGCCCTGCTGCTGGCCTTGAAAATTGGTGGAGTCGTGCTTGTCATTGCCGTTCTCGACTATCTCTTCCAGCGGTACGAATTTGAGAAATCGATCAAGATGTCTCGACAGGAACTCAAGCAAGAATTCAAAGATACCGAAGGTGACCCGCTTCTCAAATCAAGGGTGAAGCAATTGCAACGGGAGATGTCGCGTGGCCGGATGCTCAGTGAGGTACCGGAGGCCGATGTCGTGCTGACCAACCCGACCCATCTTGCAGTCGCCCTCAAATATGATCAGGATGGCATGACGGCCCAGACGGTGGTGGCCAAGGGTGAGCGTCTGATTGCCCAGAAGATCAAAGAGATCGCTCTGGAACATGGCATCCCGATTATCGAAGACAAGCCGCTGGCCCGAGCCCTGTTTAAGATGTGTGATATCGGTCAGATGGTACCGGCCAATCTCTATCGTGCCGTGGCCGAGGTGCTGGCTTATGTCTACAGTCTCAAAAAGAAGACGGTAACCTGACATGGCCGACGCTTCAAAACCAACTATCCTGGAGACGTTGTCGGCCCGCTCTGATATCGCGTTGGCCTTGGCGGTAATTGGAATTATCACCGTACTGGTGATCCCGATTCCAACCGGCATACTCGACTTTGCGCTCGCTTTCAACATAACCTTCTCAATCGTTGTGCTGCTGACCACGTTGTACGTGACGCGGCCGCTTGATCTTTCGGTATTCCCCGGGATGCTGCTGATCGTTACGCTGATGCGTCTGTCGTTGAACGTGGCATCAACCCGCCTGATTCTCGGGGACGCCTACGCCGGTGAGGTCATCAACAGTTTTGGTAATTTCGTTGTCCAGGGTAACTACGTGGTAGGGTTTATTGTCTTTATAATCCTGGTCATCATTCAGTTTGTAGTTATCACCAAAGGCGCCGGCCGAATCTCTGAAGTTGCCGCCCGCTTTACACTCGATGCCATGCCCGGCAAACAGATGGCGATCGACGCCGACCTCAATGCCGGAATCATAAACGACGATGAAGCTCGCTCCCGTCGTTCCGAGATTGCACAGGAAGCTGATTTCTATGGCGCTATGGACGGTGCATCGAAGTTCGTCCGTGGCGACGCTATCGCCGGTATCCTCATCACGTTGATCAATATCATTGGTGGCTTTGTTATTGGCATGGTCATCAATGATATGGATCTGAGCACGGCACTGAGAACCTACAGCTTGCTTTCGATTGGTGATGGTCTGGTCACACAGATTCCAGCGCTGCTGGTCTCGACCGCATCGGGTATCATTGTCACCCGAGGGGCGTCATCGGAAAACATGGGCAAGGATTTAACCGACCAACTCACCCGCCAGCCGCGGGCCATTATGGTCACAGCTGTTGTCTTGTTCATTTTTGGTCTTCTCCCCGGTATGCCCACCATGACTTTCATGGTCCTGGGACTCATAGTTGGTGGCGTTGGCTACATGACCCTGGAAGTTCAAAAAAAACAAAAGATCAGCGAAGCGAACAAGAGCAAGGAGGCCGAGAGGCCGACCGAACCGGAAGAACGGGCCGAAGATCATCTCAAGGTCGATACGCTTGGGCTTGAGATTGGATACGGTCTGATACCTATGGTTGATGCCGGGCAGGGCGGTGACTTGCTGAATCGTATCTCTGTCATCCGCAAGCAACTCGCCACCGAGCTGGGCATCATGGCTCCTCCCATACGCATCCGTGACAATATCCAACTGAAGCCGAATGAATATCAGATCAAGATCAAAGGCGTCCGCGTTTCTGGTTTTGAGTTGATGCCGGATCATATGCTGGCGATCAACCCCGGCTTTGTGGAAGAGAAGCTGGAAGGTTTTGAGACCAGAGACCCAGCGTTCAATCTCGAATCGACATGGATAATTCCGAATCTCAAAGAAGTTGCCGAGGCCAAGAGTTATACGGTCGTGGAGTCGCCAGCGGTTCTGGCGACACACTTGACTGAGGCGATACGACAGGCATCCTCGGAGATTCTAACCCGACAGGACGTGCAGCACCTGGTCGATACGCTCAAAGAAGACAGCCCGGCGCTGGTTGATTCAACGATCCCCGAAGTTGTCTCGCTCGGACTGCTGCAAAAAGTATTGGGCCTGCTTCTCTCCGAGCAGATCCCCATTCGTGACCTGGCTACAATCATCGAAACCGTCTCTGATTACGCCCCGGCCAGTTCCGAGGCCGATGTGTTGGCCGAGTACACTCGAATGAGTCTCAAACGACAAATAACGGAACTCTACAAAGATAAAGATGGCAGAATCAATGTCTTTACGATCGACCCGGCGCTGGAACAGGCGCTGGCCGATTCAATTCAGAACACGAAACAGGGTCTGATGTTGCTGATTGATCCGGCGATGACCGAAAAACTTCTGGTGCAGATGGCGAAACAGGTCGATGTGCTGCAGGCAGCTGGACAACGACCGGTATGTATCTGTTCGCCGAACATTCGACTGGCCCTCAGGCGGTTGGTCGAGGCGTCATCACCTAACCTGTCTGTCGTGTCGTACAACGAAATTCTGTCCAATGTCGAACTTGTCTCAACCGGGATGGTGAGGTTACAGGATGATAATCAAAACGTACAGAGCTGAGTCGACTGCGGCCGCTCTTAAGATGGTGAGGGAAGAACTCGGCGGCGATGCATACGTGCTGAAGACTCGCGAAGTTGACGGCAGCAGCAGGGAAGGTCGCATGGAGGTGACCGCCTGTTTGGAAAACGGCGATGCTTCCGATTTGTCACCGACGGCAAAGACGATGAAAGACCGGACGACTGTTAAGACCGAATCGGATCAGTCTATGCCTGTAGAAAGAGTGGTGAGCACTCCGGAGACTATCGATGCACAGGTCGTACCGGTTGTCGAGACGCGCAACGATAAACTTGATTCAAGAATTGATCGAATAGAAAAACGTCTTGACCAGATATTCAATCTGAATTTGAAGGCAGCCGTCGAGTCGGACAAGTTGACGCGCTGTCGTGAAATAATCAATGCTCTGAAGCAGGCCGATGTCCCTTCGGACTTTCTTGATGCGTTCATGATGACGTTGATCGAGATGGACGAGAGTGACATCGCCGACGTATCTCTGGTGCAGGGTAAACTCGTCTCGAAATTGTCCACCATGATGGTTCCCGACCTTGCCTTCAAACCGGGAGACCGCGTTTTGTTTGTTGGTCCGGCGGGAGCGGGGAAATCGTCCCTAATGGGCAAGCTGGCGGCTCAGTTGGTCGCTACCGACAAACGTAAGGTCCGACTTGTCACCCTTGATGATGTCAAGATCGGAGCGATTGATGAAATTGGCAGTTATGCTGACCTGCTCGGTGCGGATCTCACCGAAGAGAAAGAAATCGTTCGGTCCGGCTCCGATACAATCACGCTGATCGACACACCGGCTCTACCTCGGGACGATGCGCGAGTAGAGAAGCTGGCGAAAAAAATCAAGCAAGCCAGGCCGACCTGTACTCTGGCGGTCTTCTCGGCGATCACTCGTTCCGACGATATCCCGACTCTGGCCATGTCTCTCAAAGCGATGGCGCCGACGCATGTAGCCGTCACGATGACCGATCTTACTGATCGGTTGGGATCAATGATCGCAGCGACTGCAGTGACCGGTCTGAAACTGGCATACACAACCAATTCACCGGGCGGTGCTGGTTCAATCAACGCCCCCGATCCTGACATGGTGGCGCGTAAGCTTCTGGGGACGGGAGTAGTCAATGAATAGGTTGCGTCCAACATCAACGCATCTCCAACGAAGCAGCGGTCTGCAACTGGTATCGTTCTTGTCGGGGAAAGGTGGCGTAGGCAAATCGATTCTGTCGTTCAATTTCGCCGAACGCCTTGCCTCAATCGGTATGCGAGTTCTGTTGGTTGATGCCGACTTCTCCACCGGGAATATCCATATCCTCTCCAACGTTCCGTGTGAAAGGGGGATCGGTCATTTTCTCTCCGGCGAGATGAGCCTAAAAGAAGCAGTCACGCCGGTTGCCGACAATTTCGATATCCTCGGTTCCACATGGCAAGGTTCTGCGCCGGTGCAATCAGATGTTTCCGGGGCGGCCTCAATGGTCGAGCGTCTCAGAGAGCAGGCATCGGGATACGACGTCGTTCTTATCGACCACAGCTCCGGTATCTCCGAGGCATCGACAGTGATCGCTCATGGTTCCAATATCAATGTTCTGGTAATGGTTCCGGAGTTGACCTCAATTTCCGACTGCTTCGGGTTAGTAAAAACGTTGGTAGCGGCCAACCGCAATATCGATTGTCGCCTTCTTGTCAACCGGACAATCTCTGCGGAAGAGGCCGACCAGGTACAGGGGAAGTTCCTGGCATTGACCGAGCAATTTCTAAATTTCGCCCCCAGGTTTCTGGGGCATATCGATCAAAACGATCTTTTCCGAAACTCTGTAGCGGCCCAGAAACCGCTCTCAGAAGTCGATTCCGAAGGATTGGTGTCCGGCTTGCTGACCGAGTTGTCTTGTCAACTCCTCGGTGTAGTCGCGCCCACAAGGAAGGGTATCGATCCACAACCTACAATGGAAGTTAACGAACTTGAGGCTACGGCCGATATAAGGGAATAGCAGACATATGGTTAGCACACAAAAAATTGAGCCGAAAAAGAAGAGCAGTAACTCAAAAATTGAGGCTGTTAAAGACAAGGTTATAGAAGCCCCGGTCAAGAGAGCCAGAAGATGGGAAGTACCGGCCCGCGAGTGGACCAGGTATCGCAAGTATCGCACGCCGGAGATCCGTCAGAAGTTGTTGGATCGGTATGTGGCGTTGGTTCGCAATGTTGCCACGCGCATGGCGATGAATTTCCCGCGGTCGGTCGAGTTGTCCGATCTGGTGAACACCGGTGTCATTGGTCTGATCGAAGCCTTTGGCAATTTCGATCCTGATCGTGGTGTCAAATTTGAGACGTATGCTGTGCCGCGCATCCGGGGAGCGATCCTCGATGAGCTCAGGGCATTGGACTGGGTACCGCGATCAACGCGCGCCAAGTCTCGGGAGATTGAACGCAGTTTTCTGTGTCTGGAAAACATACTGGGACGGCCGCCGGAAAAAACTGAACTGGCCAAGCACATGAAGATAACGATGGACGAACTGTACGCCGCG
>DAOUUR010000587.1 GCA_030668045.1 bacterium | reverse complement strand
CTGGTCGGCTTTAGCCAGATCGTCGTACATCTCGGGAACCAGTTCCTGGACCAGCTCAAGAGCGTACTGATTCAGCTTATCGACTGTCAGACGCATTCCCATACCGAACTCGGCGTTGTCTTCAAACAGGGAGTTTGACCACGCCGGGCCGAGACCGTCAGCACGCTGACAGTACGGGGTCGTTGGCAAGTTACCACCGTAAATCGAACTGCAGCCGGTGGCGTTACCGCACAGGGCACGGTCGCCAACGAGTTGCGTCATAAGCTTGACATAAGCGGTTTCACCGCATCCGGCGCAGGCGCCAGAGAACTCAAAAAGTGGCCTGACAAACTGAGAGCCCTTTACGGTTTCCACATTGAACAGGCTGGTATCCGTTTCGGGTAGCGCGTTGATGAAAAAATCCCAGTTCTTGGCTTCACGCTCACGGATTGGCACCTGGGGTGTCATATTGATGGCTTTACGGTCGGTCTTGTTGCCATCAGCATCTTTGGCGTAGGCTGGACAGGCGTTGACACACAGAACACAACCGGTGCAGTCTTCCGGAGCAACCTGAAGTGAATAATACAGACCCTCAAATTGCTTGGTTTTGGCTTCGGTATAGAGGAAATCTTTTGGAGCGTCTTTGAGATGTTTCTTCTCATATGCTTTCGGCCGAATCGCTGCGTGGGGGCATACGATTGAGCAGATGTTACACTGAATACATGTGTCTTTATCCCACTCCGGAATATCAACGGCGATATTACGTTTCTCGAATTGAGTCGTTGCCGTCGGATAGGTTCCGTCTACGGGGAACGCTGACACCGGCAGATTATCGCCGCGGCCGGCGATTATCTCAGCAGTAACATTCTGAACAAACGCGGGCGCGTGCTTGGGAACGATCGGTGGACGATGAACCGTGCTGGTTACTTTGTCGGGGTAGCTCAATTGCTTGACAGCAGCAGTAGCACCATCCACGGCCGAGTGGTTCATAGCAACGACCTTCTCGCCTTTGGCGCCATAGGTCTTTACGATCGCATCTTTAATTGCTTTGATCGCTTCATCCTCGGGAAGAATGCCGGAGATGAAGAAGAAGGCAGTTTGCATGATCATATTGATGCGGGCGCCCAGGCCAAGTTTCTTGGCCAGGGCTATGGCGTCGAGGACATAGAACTTTGCTTTCTTGTCAATAATCTGCTTCTGTACTTCGATAGGCAAATGGTCCCAGGTTTCATCAGCGCTATAGGGTGAATTGAGAAGGAACGTTCCACCTTCGATGAGCTTGTCGACCATGTCGTACTTCTCAAGGAAAGAGAAATTGTGGCAGGCGACAAATTGAGCGGATCTGATTAGATAAGGTTTTCTTATCAGTTCTTTGCCGAAGCGCACGTGAGAAACCGTGATCGCTCCTGCTTTTTTAGAGTCGTATACAAAATATCCCTGAGCATAGTTGTCGGTGTTTTCGCCGATGATTTTGATTGAGTTCTTGTTGGCACCGACTGTTCCGTCCGCGCCCAGTCCATAGAACATGCCACGGAAATTCTCACCTTCCAGATCGAAAGAGAGATCAGGCTCAAGCGAGGTCATGGTGACGTCATCATTAATACCAACCGTGAAATGATTCTTGGGTTTTTTCGCCTTGAGATTGTCGAACACCGACTTTGCCATCGGCGGATTGAACTCTTTTGACCCAAGGCCATAACGGCCGCCGACGACCAGCGGAAGCTCTTTAAACGGAGTCAGGTCATCGACGATAGCCTCGTCCAAGGCTGTCCGAACATCGATATAAAGCGGTTCGCCCACCGAGCCCGGCTCTTTGGTGCG
>DAOUUR010000468.1 GCA_030668045.1 bacterium | reverse complement strand
TCCGTGAGTGTCAGGCCACGGGAGGTCGGGGATTGGTCCGAATTGCCGTGAGTGGGGTTCCTAGCGTGAGTTTATTTTGCCAACTGGTTTTGAATGGCGTAAGTGGTTACAGCAAAGCATGTTACGGTGCATGTTAATTGTATACACTGACGCCTTTGATTTTGAGCGGTTTCTTGTGCACGTCTGCGAGATTCAGGCCTTCCAGTAAGCACTTCTGATCGTCGGTCATCTCTTCGATCTGTCGCGTTGCCTTGGGCTTGCCGCGTTTGCCACTCATTTCCAGCAGTGTCGACAACCGGATGTCGTTCAATGTGTCGAACAGGGTGTCAAGAGTGCCTTTGAAGCCGACCTTCGTCCGGGCTTCTTTCCATATCAGAGAGGCCAGAAGATAGCCGAGAACACAGGAGAAGTAATGCACCCTGATCTTCTGATCGGTCCAGTGGAACTCGGGGGTGATGGCCAGATGGTAGGGATTCTTGATGTTCTTGAATGCCTGTTCGACGGTTGACTGTCCGTAGAACGCAGCCACGATCTCTTCGGTTCTCCATTGATGACGGTCCGTCATAAGGATACGGAAGCCGAGCTTGTCTTCGAGCTGATCGAGTTTCTTCTCGTTGGTTTTGTAGGTCAGCGAGAAACGACCATCGCCCAGTTCGGTGAGGTCATAGGTCAGCAAATCTTTCATGAACTGACCCTTGAGCAGGTTGTCTATCCTCTCCGTCAAACGTTCGCGAGTTCGCTTCCTGGCTCTGGGGTTGGCCAGACTCCGCTGTATTTTGCCCAATGCCAGTTTTCTCTTCTTCAATCCCCGATAGACTCCACGCAACTGGCCGGCCTTGAGCTTCTCGCTGATAAAGACGACAACCGTTCTTTCCTCTCCCCAAATGGTCCGCCTATCGCGATAAAGCGACAGCGTCTTATCGCCAATTTCGGTAGGGCTGAAGTTCGTCTCGGCGTCTTCAATCAGATCCATATGATGGGATGGAGTCAGAGCACCGGCATAGTGGAGCTTCAAGCGGGCGACAAGCGCCAGGTTTTTCTTTGAGTTACATCCCCGGTCAAAAACCAGCGTGTGCTTCTCGAGGTCCATGTTCAGATCTTCCATGCGGCGCTTGATGCGCCCGACAACTTGTCGGAAAACCGTCGAATCGTTCATGTTGCCTTTATAGGTGTGATGGAGAAGCGGGATGAAATCCTGACGCGTCACGACCAGGGCCAGCCCGACCTGCCTCAGGTCATGGCGCTTCTGCTTGTTTTTACCGCGTTGGGGCAGATCACAGCGGATGTTGTCTGTATCGACGAAGGTGTAGAAGTTCGTCGTATCGTAAAACAACGTGTCATCCGCCAAGCCGTACTGCTGTTGGAGGTTCCGCAGCAATTCAAGCTCGACCTTCTCAATGGCATCCTCCGGTAGGCAGTCCATCAGATCCCAGAAGTGTTGAGAGTCGAGTTTGGATAAGCTGACACGAAGCAGGTATTCACAGGAGGCACCCTGGGCCCAGGTCCACCAGCCCCGTTTACTGGTCGGCATGCAGACCCGACCGATTGCCGCCAGCAACAACGTGATTCCGGCAGTGAGGTTGTTGCGTAGGGGCTTCTCTGACCAGTAAGATCGCTGGGAATGAACGTGGCGGTTGATGACGGCAACGACATCAAGCTTGCGGGCAACGACCAAGAGGGCAGCCACGGCGCCGTGCGAATGAGATTTGACCTTCAGTCTTTCGCCGATGCCCTGCTGCAGCCGCCTCAAAAGGGTTTCGGCCTTGCCTAGGTACTCCAGAACAATGGGCCGTGGTTTTCCGTTCACGCGCAGTGACTCGACGATGTACCAATACTTGTGACCGCGGGAGTTCTTCGATTGAATCGTAGCCACGCAGAGTATCCTGTGTCAGTGTATACCAGAGCACAATGCAGTTCTTTACTCGTCCATATATTGCACCATTGTTGCGTAAACGCAAGGGTGAGTTTCAGGACGTTTCAACATTATTCAGTGTATACATCTCATCACGGCACAAGAAAAGCCGTAACGTATTGATCTTCAACTGGTTACGGCTCAACCTCTCAGCGTATTATGGCCTGTGCGTAATAAACTCACGCTAGCACCCAGCCGCATGTTGTCTGGGTTTTCGCAAATATGACAGCCGCGGCGCTTTCACTCGGCATGCTGGCAACCCTGGCAGCGCGCTTCGGGAAGAACCTGCGACGGTTAGCCAAAATGGAGCCGGGAAAGCAGGTGGGGGTTCGATAGTGGCGGGGTCGTGGCTCTGTCTTCGGCCACGTCTGCCCCTCCTGCCTGAGCAGTCCTGCCGGCAGGCAACAAAAATGCCCCCAAGGGGAGTTGAACCCCTGTCACCACCTTGAAAGAGTGGTGTCCTTACCGCTAGACGATGGGGGCGGTATTACCGGACAGCACAAAACGCCACCCGGGTGGAAGGTCAAATAGCGGTAACGGGATTCGAACCCGTGTTTTAGCCTTGAGAGGGCTACGTCCTAGTCCCCTAGACGATACCGCCACATTCGCCGAAAATTCGGCGAGACCCAATATCACCTTAC
>DAOUUR010000572.1 GCA_030668045.1 bacterium | reverse complement strand
TAAGTGAGGATGTCGTCAACAGGGCAGGACGTACAGGCGGTACATTTTTGCACACTTCACGTACGCATCCCGGAAGAGTGGCAAAAGCCAGCGTGCCGAAACATTTGCAACAGGATTTTAACGACGACATCAACGATCTGACTGGAGAAGTGCTTAAGAATCTCGACTTTCTGGGAATAGATTATCTTATCCCGATAGGGGGCGACGACACTCTCAGTTACGGTGTCCGGCTCTACAAAGAAGGTGTGAAAGTTATTGCTATACCAAAGACGATGGACAACGACGTCCCCGGCACCGACTACTGTATCGGTTTCAGCACGTGCGTAACTCGCACGATTCAAATAACAAATTCACTGCGAACATCGGCTGGCTCGCACGAGCGTTTTCTCGTTCTTGAAGTGTTCGGGCGCTATGCCGGCTTTACAGCCATGCTTCCCACTATGGCAGGCGCAGCCAATCGTTGTGTCATCCCCGAACACAAGTTCGACATCGAACGACTGACCGAACTGCTTACCCATGATCGCAAGAATAATCCCAGCAACTACTCGGTTGTCCTCGTTTCAGAAGGAGCTATCTTTGAGGGGAGCGATATGGTATTCAAAGACCAGGAAAAAGACGCATTTGGTCACGCCAAGTTGGGTGGGATCGGTGAGTTGGTATCAGTACAACTGAAAGAGTTGTCTCCCCAGTTCAACAATGGCAAACCGATCAATGTAATCAATCAGAAGCTGGGTTATCTGGTTCGCGGTGGTGATCCGGATGCTATCGATTCAGTTGTTCCAATGGCCTATGGCAACCTGGCGCTTGATCTGATATCTAAAGGGATCCATGGACGCTTAGTTGTTCTAAAAAACGGTCGCTATGATAACATGCCGATCGATGTTGTAACCAATTCGAAAAAGTTTCTCGACGTAGCCAAGCATTACAACACTGACCGTCTGCGCCCTCGATTCAAAAGCTTCGAGTTGCAACCGATGTTTCTCATGACCGGCGAGTAGACGCGCTATATGCTATGGCCGGCTAACACGAGGTGTGTTTAAGCTGACATTGCATGGCTCTTCTAATTTTAACGGGAATTGTTGAATCGAGTTGTATCCTGTCGCACTTGTTGAAAGCGGCAAGTTTCCAAATCTTGACGGCAAGCGCACTTATGAACCTATCATCAGGCGTAAAGTCCGGCTCCAGGTGCAGGGACCGAATAATCAACAACCGCTTCTTCCGATCCGCCTTGGGATCAAGGCGACCGACGAACTGTTCACCCCAGAGAATCGGCAGGGTGAAATAGCCATATTTACGCTTCGGTGCAGGGACATAGCATTCCAGCGTATAGTCGAAATTGAACAGTTGCCTCAGGCGTTCACGCTGAATAACCATATTATCAAACGGTGACAGCATGTGCAGGCGTGGTTTTGTTTTACGCAGAGAGATACTTTGCAGATAATCCGACAAACCAAACCACTGGTTCCCTTTGTCGTGTCCGATGGTCACGTTTGTCACTTGCCCCGATTCAATGAGGTCGTTTAGAGCGGCAGCGATGATTGGCTTACTTGCGCCGCGAATATGATCACGAATGTCAGTGACAGTAGCTATACCGCAGGATCCAAGGGCGCGGATTACCAGAAATCGGCCCCACTCTGAATTGGATGGACATGTCGTGTCCGTGTCTGAAGGCAGTACTCTCTCAGTCAGGTCATAAACGCGATGAAAGTTGCGTCGCTCGGTGATCATCAATTCCCCCCTGAGGAACAACAACTCAAGTGCCACTTTGGTCGGTCGCCAGTCCCACCAGGGAGACCTCTTGCGATCATCCGTTTGCGCAAAGTCAGCCGAACTCAAAGGACCTTCGTTGCGGATTCGCTTAAGTGCCTCCGGCATGAGATGACCGCACTTTTCAAATCGCTCTT
>DAOUUR010000217.1 GCA_030668045.1 bacterium | reverse complement strand
GTCGCGTCGTCCCGGTAAGGTGCTCAAACCGATCGTGGGGAAACCGATGCTCGCCCGTCAGTTGGAACGAGTGAATCGGGCAAGTAAGGTCGACCGTCTGATCGTTGCAACCAGTGTAGATGTTTCCGATAACGATCTGGCCGCGCTCTGCGATGAACTGGAACAACCCTGTTTCCGCGGTAGTCTCGACGATGTGCTCGACCGTTTCTATCTGGCGGTGCAGGAAGAAAAACCTGAGCATGTTGTACGATTGACCGGTGACTGTCCGTTAGCCGATCCATCGCTGATCGACAGTGTCATTCAGTATCATCTCGACGGTGCGTACGATTACGTCAGCAACGGTCTCCAACCTACTTTTCCGGATGGTCTCGATGTTGAAGTGATGCGATTTGCCGCCCTTGAGACCGCCTGGAAGGAGGCTAAACTCCCCTCCGAGCGAGAGCATGTCACGTCGTTCATCTGGAATCAGCCAGAGAGGTTCAAGGTAGCAGCATACAAGGGCGAGGTGGATCGATCACACTTGCGATGGACAGTTGACGAACCGGAAGATTTGGAACTTGTCCGCCAAATTTACGGTGATCTGTACCCCCGCAATCCGGAGTTTACTACCGAAGATATTATGCGGTTGCTGGAGGAAAGACCGGAACTGTGCCAACTCAATTCGTCGTTTAAGCGTAACGAAGGTCTTGATATATCGTTGGAAAAAGACAAAGCAGAAGGAACAAGATGAGCAAGTCTACAGTCACCCTACCGGACAGAACCCGCAGCATTGCCCTGCAGGAAAAAGGCAAGAAACTGATCCCCGGTCTGAGCCAGCTTCTTTCAAAACGACCCGATCAGTTTGCACCCGGAGTGTGGCCTGGTTACTTCAGCAAGGCTGCTGGCGTGGAGGTCTGGGACGTTGACGGCAACAAGTACGTTGATATGAGTATCGGAGGTATCGGTGCCAACGTGCTGGGGTATGGCGATCCCGATGTTGACGCTGCTGTTCGTGCAGCGATTGACGGTGGCACCAGCTGCTCACTGATGTGCCCAGAGGAGGTCGAGTTGGCCGAACTTTTGTGCCAGTTGCATCCGTGGTCACAGATGGTACGGTTTGCCCGCACCGGCGGTGAAGCTATGGCGGTGGCGGTGAGGATTGCGCGTGCCCACACCGGACGTGACAAGGTGGCGTTCTGTGGCTATCATGGTTGGCACGACTGGTATCTTTCTGCAAATCTCGGAACTGAAAATGCCCTGGGCGAACACTTACTATCTGGACTCGATCCTCGCGGAGTGCCGAAAGGACTCCAAGGTACAGCGCTGCCGTTTCGATACAATCATCCCGAGGAACTTGAGGCGATTATCTCCGAGCACGCCGATGACCTGGCAGCGGTTATCATGGAGCCGATTCGCGGTGAGAAGCCACGCGACGATTTTCTCAATAGAGTGGTTGATATGGCTAGACAGTGCGGGGCGGTTTCGATTATCGATGAAATCTCAGCGGCTCTTCGAATGAATACCGGTGGTGCTCATCTGATGTTCGAAGTTGAACCCGATATTGCCGTCTTCTCCAAAGCGCTCGGAAACGGTTACCCGATTGCCGCTATTGTTGGGCAAAGCGCAGTGATGGAAGCAGCTCAGACAACGTTCATCAGCAGCACCTACTGGACCAAGCGTATCGGTCCAAGTGCGGCCATTGCAACGATCAACAAACACCGGCAGATTGACGCCGGTCCACATCTGATGAGCATTGGAGAGAAGGTGCAGATCGGGTGGCGTCAGGTGGCTGACCAAATTGGATTGGCGATCAACATCGGTGGTATTCCGCCGCTGAGTCATTTCTCCTTTGACGGTGACGACGCAATGGAGGTTAAGGCGCTTTTTGTACAAATGATGCTGGCCGAAGGATTCCTCGCTTCCACGTCGTTCTATTCGATGGCTCCTCACACCAACGAACATGTTGAGATCTATCTTGCAGCCGTCAAGCGAACGTTTGCAGAAATTACGGACCTTCGCAGCAGGGGAGAGGTAGCCTCCAACCTTATAGGTTCTCCGGCAGTGGCCGGATTCAAACGATTGGCTTGAGGAACAGATATGCGGGTCGTTTTTCGATGTGACGCTTCGATTGAAATCGGTACCGGACACGTGATGCGATGCCTGACCCTGGCAGAACATCTGAGAGCCGACGGTGCGTCGGTGGTGTTTGTCAGTCGCGAATTTGATGGCCACCTCTGCGAGATTATAGGCAACAAACAGTTCAAGTGCTTTCGACTACCACAACCGGAACCGCAGTCCTCCAATCAGTTCACAGATGAGTACGCACTATGGCTGGGCGTACCTTGGCGGGAAGATGCTGAGCAGACCGCAGCTAGTTTGAGATCGGAGCAGGGCGATGTCGATTGGCTTGTAGTTGATCATTACGGTCTCGGGAAAGACTGGGAGGAGTTCTTGCGCCCGCAGGTTGGCGCGATCATGGTGATTGATGATCTGGCCAATCGTCCGTACGATTGCGACATACTACTTGATCAAAACCTGTATCCGGAATCGGAGACGCGCTATAACGGTTTGGTCGCCGGAGCCTGCCAGTTTCTGCTGGGACCGGACTATGCGATGTTGCGGCCACAATTTGCGAAGGTCCGAGAGAAGATGCCCAGGCGCGATGGTTCCATCCAACGGATACTGATTTTCATGGGTGGGGCTGACCCATCGAACCAGACTCGCAAGGCGGTTGAAGCGGTTCTTGGGTTGAACGATATCTCTGCCGATGTGATTGTCGGCCGTTCCAATCCCAATGCTTCGACGATAATGGAAATGTGCAATCGTTCAGATCGAATCGAGTGTCATCAGGGCGTGGACAATGTTGCCAAGTTGATGGCCACCGCTGATCTCGCTATTGGTGCGGCGGGTACAACTACCTGGGAGCGGTGTTCTGTGGGATTGCCGACACTCCTGATCAGCATAGCCAACAATCAAACCGAATTAGCGCAATTCGTACAGGAAGCGGGGTTTGCACATTGTCTTGGGTTGGCCAGGGATGTAACGCCTGAGCAGATTGCCGGATCGATTCGCCGTCTGATGACTTCGCCCGAAGTAGTCAGGTCGATGAGCCACCGTGCCATGGAGTTGGTCGATGGGCAGGGATGTGCAAGAGTTGCAGCACAAATGAAACAAAAAATGCGGGAGTCGATAGCATGATGTGTAACGTTAGCATTTGTTCGTATATGTCTGTGCGACAAGGAGTACAGCGTGCCGCATAATATATCTGTAGCTGGTCGTGCGGTTGGAGCTGACTGCCCCCCGTTTGTGATTGCGGAGATGTCGGGTAATCATAACCAGTCGCTGGAGCGTGCTCTGAAGATTGTCGAAGCTGCCGCAGCGGCCGGGGCGCACGCTCTGAAACTGCAGACTTATACGGCTGAGACGATGACGCTTGATATCAACGAGGGTGAGTTTGTTATCAACGATCCGAATTCACTCTGGAACGGGCGCTCTCTCTACGACCTTTACCAGGAGGCTCACACGCCGTGGGATTGGCACAAGCCGATTTTCGACCGATGCCGCGAACTTGGTATGATCGGATTCAGCACGCCGTTTGACTCGACATCGGTTGATTTTCTTGAGGACCTCAACGTACCGTTGTACAAGATTGCTTCGTTTGAAAACATCGACATACCGCTCATCCGCAAAGTAGCTGTTACCGGTAAGCCGATCATCATGTCAACCGGTATGGCGACCGTAGCTGAACTGAGCGAAGCGGTGGAGGCGATGCGTGATGCCGGCAATGACAATATCGTCCTGCTGAAGTGTACTTCAAGCTATCCCTCGACACCGGAGTCAACCAACATACGGACGATCCCGCACCTTCGGGACATGTTCGACGTTCAAGTCGGTCTCTCTGATCATTCGATGGGTATCGGGGTGGCGGCAGCAGCGGTAGCACTGGGCGCGACAGTTGTAGAAAAACACTTTACGTTGTCACGAGCCGAGGGTGGAGTTGATTCCGCTTTTTCGCTGGAACCGGCAGAAATGAAAGCACTTGTCATCGAGACAGAACGTGCCTGGCAGGCATTGGGAGAGATCAGCTACGGCGTGACCGAGAAAGAGGCAGGCTCTCGTAAGGTGCGTCGTTCTCTCTACGTGGCCGAGGACATGAAAGCCGGGGAGCCTTTTACCGAGAAGAATCTTCGCGCCATCCGACCGGGAAGTGGTCTGCATCCCAAGTACTACGAACGCCTGATGGGCAAACGGGTCAAGACTGATCTGAAGCGTGGCACGCCAGTGACGTGGGAAATGATCGGTTAGGTCCAGTCAAGGGCCAGATGATCTCCGTGGGCGTCCGTCGCATCGTCCAACATTCAATTGTAGTTGACTTAGACCAGCGGTGGCGGTAGAGTGGCCACTGATGGAGGGATGGAAGGAACGGATGCCTTATCGCCAGTGGAGTTTTCGGAAAAGTGCCAGGGAAGATCGAGCCGATCTGATTTGGCAGAGGGATTCCGATCATGTCTGAGCAAATCGTCTCGTCGGTACGCGGCAGGTTTGAGACGGTCTTGGTATTCCTGCTGATCGCATTTCTGGTAATCTTCCCCAAAGGTGGTTTCAAGGTTGCGGGTATTCCGATAACGTGGGGTTATCTGCTTCTCTTTGCAACTGCTGCCGTCCTGGCTGTGGTTAACCTGTCGCACGGCTTTGCCACCACACGAAAACGGTGGCTGGTGATGGCCGCCTCGATTCCTTTTCAGGCTTTTGTTATTTTTGTCCTTGTTTTCTACGGTTTTGTGTCGCTCGGTTTCGCAATGTCGATCCTGGTTTCCGCGGTGGCGATGCCATGGATATTTATCATTGTCTTCGGAAATTATTTCGAGCGAGCCCGTCTTGATTACCTGATGGACCTGCTCAGGAAAGGGCTGCTCCTGATAGCAGTCTATGGAATATTCCTCTTTATTTACCGGTTGGTCACTGGTGACTGGATTGAAATTCCGTTCCTGACAGTCAATTACGGAGACCTCGGGGGGCTTGACTACAAGCATATCAACCGGGGCGGGATTTTCAAGCTGATTTCGACATACAACAACGGCAACATCTATGGTGTCTGTGTGCTTATGCTCCTGCCACTATTCGAACGGTTGGAAAAAAAGGGCTGGAAGGTTTGGATCGTGAAAGCATCACTCCTGCTGACCCTGTCACGAACTGTTTGGATTGGGCTGGTGGTTTATGAATTAGCGATGCAGTTTTACATCCGGCGCG